>CAIVTL010000458.1 GCA_903908785.1 Caldifarciminota bacterium
ATTGTCAGGCAGAAGCGAGCCGAGCGAGCCGAGAAGATGGTGAAGAAGCTGAACGAACTGGGCGTGCACGTGACCCTGGAGCGCGTGCGCGAACTGGCGCAGGGCGCGGCAACCGGCCGGCCGCACGTGGCGCAGGCGCTGGTCGAGGCAGGCGCGGTCAAGAACGTTGATGAGGCCTTCAGCCGCTACATCGGGTACGAAGGCCCGGCGTATTTCCCGAAGATGCAGCTCTCGCCCAAGGAAGCGATTGACTTCATCCACCAGCACGGCGGCGTGGCGGTCGTAGCGCACCCGGGAACCTACCACAATGACGGCGCGCTGTACTCGGCGATTTCGGCCGGGGTCGACGGTGTCGAGGTCTGGCACCCGGACCACGGCGGCCGGAGTGTTGACCACTATCGCGAGGTCGCGACCAAGAATGGACTCCTGATGACCGGCGGCTCAGACTGCCACGGCGGCAGGAAGCAGGGCAGGGTCTATCTTGGCTCGGTCACGGTGCCGTATGCCTGCCTGCAGGCCGTGAAGGAGCAGCGCGACAAGAGCAGGTCCGGGAGCTAGCGGGGTCACATCGCGATGACACAAGTCGAAGTACGAAGTAGTAAGGACAAAGGACAAAGCAACGAGGAAAGGACAAAACGCGGAAAGCCCGGCCTCGGTACTTACCACTTGCTTTGTCCTTTGGACTTTGTCCTTTGGACTTCACCAACTGGTCACGGTGGCAGAACACTTGCACTCATCCTTCTCTGCTGCGGACTGGCGAGCGCCCAGCTCCAATTCGCCCGCCTGAAGTACGACGGCGGGGGAGATTGGTATAACGACCCGGATGCGGTTCCCAATCTGGCCAAGGAGCTGAATTCCCGCACCAACATCCGCGCGTCCACGGATGAGGCGCAAGTCGGGCTGCTCGATGAGAAGCTCTACCAGTACCCGTTTCTGTTCATGACCGGGCACGGGAACATCAGCTTCTCGGACGACGAGGTGAAGCGGCTGCGACAATACCTCGAAACCGGCGGCTTCCTCTACGCCGATGACGACTACGGCATGGACCCGGCATTCCGCCGGGAGATGGCGCGTGTGTTTCCCAATAGCCAGCTTGTTGAGCTCGGATTCGACAATCCCATCTACCATCAAGTCTACGAGTTCCCGAAGGGCCTGCCCAAGATTCACGAACACGCTGAAGGGCCGCCGCACGGTTACGGTATCTTTGTCGGTGGCCGGATGGTCGTGTTTTACACCTTCAACACCAATATCTCGGATGGCTGGACCGCGGCCCACAACGACCCGCCGGAAGTGCGCGAGCAGGCCTTCCGCATGGGCATCAACATCGTCTCCTACTTCCTGACCAACTAGCCAGGTTGCCGCTGCCGGCCGGGCAAAGGTTTTGCGCGTCTTCCGTGTCTAATATGCGTCTAAGAATCGTAAGGATGTGAATTTATGAGCAAACCGAGTTCCCGCCGGAAGCTGGTGGTGACCTTTGTTGTGGTGCTGGTCGTGGTTGCGGCCGGCATTTTCCTGCTGACAAGGCCGAAGAAGGCCAAGTACAAGACTTCGGTGGTCGCACGGGGCGACGTCAGCATTTCGGTCTCCGCGACCGGGACCGTGAATCCGGTGAACCAGGTCACCGTCGGCAGCCAGGTGTCGGGTACCCTCGAGAGGGTCCTCGTTGACTTCAACGACCACGTCACCGCCGGCCAACTTCTGGCCAAAATCGACCCGCGCAACTACGAATCTGCCCTGAAGCAGGCGCAGGCCAACCTTGCTTCCGCTCAGGCGTCCTTGACCCAGGCGCAGTTGACCAGCGCGCGAGCCGAAACACTCTATTCCTCCGGCCTGATGGCGTACAGCGACTACCTACAGGCCAAGACCGACTTCGAACTGGCCAAGGCCAAGCGCGACCAGGTTCAGGCAAGTTATGCGCAGGCCC
>CAIVTL010000459.1 GCA_903908785.1 Caldifarciminota bacterium
CCGGCTATAGCCATGGTCGGGACGTGGAGGCTCTCCGGATGTGTCTGTTTGGAGATACGGTAGGGCGCCAGGCCGACGACGGCCTTGACGCTGCCGGTGGTATCGAGTTGGGCGTCAAGGAACGCGGCACCGCCTCCCATCGAGTGGCCGGCGAGGGCGACTCTCCGCGGGTCGAGGTACATGTCGGGCATGCGGCCGAGGCTGTCGAGGAATTCGAGCGCGGCCTGCATGTCGTCCGCAGCCGGCGCTAGCGACCGGAACAGGCCCGGGTCGGGACTGGCCGGCACGAGCACGTAGAAGCCGTGGGACGCTAGGCGCCGGCAGATGCTGTCGTAGCGGCTCGCGGCGGCAAGCCAGCCGTGACCGAACACCACCGCCGGCCGAGGACCTGATGTTGAGTCGGGGGAAAGCGGACGGTAGACGATGCACGGCATGCTGCCGCGACCGCGGGGTATGCGGACCTCGAAAGTGGCGACTGCGTAGGGCCCTGTTGAATCCGGCGGCGCGAAGCTGCCGGGGGTGGCCGCGGACAGGGCGGAGACGAGCAGCAGCGCGTTCATTTGAGGAACTTGGAGAAGCGCCGGTCCGCGAGTTCGCGGCCCGGGGTTTGGCAGGTCGGGCAGTAGTAGAGCGTCGACTCGCTATAGCTCACGCGTTTCACCGGCGTCGAGCATGTGGGGCAGGGCTGGCCGAGCCGGTCGTGGACTCGCAGGAAGGTGCGGTCCTTGCGCTCGGGCAGGCGGTCGAGCGCGCGGAGATGCACGATGGCATCCTGCAGCACGTTCTTGGTGGCGGCGTGGAGCCGGGTCACTTCTTCAGGGTCGAGTCCGGCCGAGAGCGCGAAAGGCGAGAGCCGCGCCTCGAAGAGAATTTCGTCCGAGAAGCAGTTGCCGATGCCGGCGATGGCCGACTGGTCGGTGAGGAACCGTTTGAGCGTGCGGCTGCGGCGGCCCAGCGCCTGTCGGAATCGGGCGAGGGTGAACTCGCGACCGAGCGGGTCAGGGCCGAGCCGGGCGACGATGTCGATTTGCCGAGGGTCGGTAACAAGGTGGACGCTCAACCGGTGGCGGGTGGTGTCCTCGATGACGCGCAGGTCTTCGTCGCGGTCAAGGTGCAGGGCAAGGGCATGAAGCCGATTCAGCGGCGCGCGTGTCGGGGCGAACGCGAACCGGCCGGAAAGCATCAGGTGGATACAAAGGTGAAGGGGAGAAGTGGAAAGGGGAAATGGCGAAGTCGCGGACGGAGAGGACGATGTAGATGGGGAGCAGTCACAGGCGATGCAGATGACCTTGCCGAGACGGCTGACCGAGCGGATGTGCCGGCCTGCGAGCGCTTCGAGCGGCGGGGTGACGGTCTTGAGCGCGACCGGCGAGCGGACGACCGCGCCCGCAACGACCCGTCCCGCAAGCGCGAGCCGCAGCCGGTCCTTGGTTACTTCGAGTTCGGGCAGTTCAGGCACAGGTGAAGATAGGAGATGCTGCGGCGGGCGTCAAACTCTGCGGCAGGCGGGGAGGGTGCGCAAGACGGGCGGGAACGCGGTCACTGGACTGGCGGTTTGGCCGGCGCCGGCTCGCGGTCTTCAAGGACCTTACCGCCGGTCTGGCAGGTCGGGCAGTAGTTAGTGAGTATCTTGCCGTCCCTGACCAGTTGGATTGTGGACGCGCAGGCGTGACACTGTCTGCCTCTGCAGCGATGGACTTTCAGGTTCCGGTTGCGTTCGACCGGCAGTTCGACTTTGGGCAGGGCTTTCAGGTAGATGATGGCGAGGGAGATGACTTTCTTGATGGCGGCGTGGAGGCGAAGGACTTCCTCGGGTTTGAGCTCGGATGTGGTCTGGAAAGGGGAGAGTCTGGCTTCGAAGAGGATTTCGTCGGCGTAGGCCTCGCCGAGTCCGGCGATGGCGCGCTGGTCGGTGAGGACGTGGCGTACCGGCCGGTCGCGGCGTTCGAGCAGCAGGCGCAGGCGTTCGAGCGTGAAGTCCGGGGACGCCGGGTCGAGCCCGAGGCGGTTCAGCCACTCGATTTCTTCGGTCCCGGTCAATAGCGCGATGCGGACCGGGCGGTGGGAGTCCTGCTCGCTGACCCGGAGCCCGGTCTTCTCGCACTGGATGGTCAGGACTGCGTCGAGGCGGGCCGGGGCCCGTTCGTAGACGTGCACGTGACCTTCCCGGCCGAGGTTGACATAGAGGGAAACGCCCGAGTCGAATTCGAAGCAGAGGTGTCGTCCGATGCGGTTGACGTTCTTGAAGTGCGCGCCGATGAGCTTCTCGGTCGCTACGTCGGTCTTCTCGATCGCGGCAGGCTTGTGGAGTTCGACCGCGGCCACGCGCTTGCCGACCAGCGCAAGGCGCAGACGGTCTTTGCTTACTTCCAGCTCGGGTAATTCCAGCATAGGGTAAGAAGATAGGACATGGTTCGCCGCGCGTCAAACTGTGCGGTCGGGCAGCGGGGAGCGCTTCCGGCCTTTACACGCGCGATTTTGTCGCGATAATGGGGCGTCATGCACTGGGACGATACCGACCTCGACCTCGACGAGTCCACCAAGCCGACCGGCAAGGCCGGAGCCTACCTGAGGCGGCTGTGGCCGTTCTTCCGGCGCTACCTGGGCCGGGTTATCGCGGCCTGCGCGCTGCTGGTGGTTTCAACCGGGCTCGGCCTGCTCGGGCCGGTGCTGCTCAAACGGGCGATCGACGTCAACATCGGGCATGGCGACCTCCGGGGCCTCGGGGTAACGTCGCTCATCTACCTGGCGATACAGGCCGTGGTGCTGATCATGAGCTACCTCCAGCGGGTGTGGCTGGCGCTGGTGGGCGAGCGCGGCGCGGCGGACCTGAAGCAGTCGCTGTTCCGGCACCTACTGAACCTGCCGATGTCGTTCTTCGACAAGAACCCGGTGGGCAAGCTTGTCTCCCGCGTCGAGAGCGACACCGAGGCGTTGAAGATGCTTTTCACCAATACGTCGGTCGTGCTGCTGCAGAGCGCGTTGATGCTTGTGGGCATGAGCATCATCATGGGGTTTGCCAGTTGGCGGCTGTACCTGCTGGTGCTGGTGCTGATGCCGCCGTTCGCGGTCGCATTCTGGGTGTTCCAGAGGAAGGTGCGGCCGGTCTACCGGCAGGTGCGCAAGACCGTGGCCGAGACCAACAACCACGTCAGCGAGACGCTCAAGGGGCTGCCGGTGATACAGGTCTTCTGCCAGCAGCGGCGATTCGCGCAGCGGATGGACGACCTGAACCGGCTGAAGTACAAGGGCGAGCTGAAGGCGACGATTATGTGGCACGCGGTCTGGATGCTCGTCGACATGGGCGAAATCATTGGCACCGGGCTGGTGCTGGGAGTCGGCGGGGTCTGGGCGCTGCGCGGGCAGGTTACAATCGGTACGCTCTTCCTGTTCGTTTCCTACATCGCGCGGCTGTTCGGGCCGCTGCGCGCCATCTCGGACCAGGTAAATGTGATGCAGCGCGCGTTCGCCTCGGCGGAACGGACGTTCCAGGTGATGGACCAGCCGCCCGAGCCCGAGGGCACGCCGCGGCCGGGCCGGTTGCGGCTGGCCGACCGGATTGCCTGCGAGCACGTTGACTTCACCTACGACGGCGAGAACCTGGTGCTCAAGGACATCAACCTGGTCGTGCGCAAAGGCGAGAAGGTGGCGCTGGTCGGAGAG
>CAIVTL010000460.1 GCA_903908785.1 Caldifarciminota bacterium
GTCCGTCCGGCCCCATCGCGCTCGACGGGTCGCCCTGCCACCCCATCGTGACATCGGTGTTCAGCCGCGCATTCACCCCGACCTTGTTCCCGGCCGAATCGAACCGCTGGAACCACGCGTCCGCATCGCCATCCCGGAACTCATACCAGCTCACCACAAAGGCACCCGACGCATCAACCGCGAGCCTGGGCGCCTGTTGGTCGCAGCCGCTGGCCGAGTCATCGTTGCAGGGGAAGTCGTCTTTGATAACGCTGTCCACGCCGCCCAATCTGCAATCTGCAATCTGCAATCTGCAATTCCTCGGGTGCCGGGGCGGTACCAGGTGCCCGCTCGGCAGCGGTCTCGGGTTATCCGGGGTCCGCATCTTCGCGAGCTCCGCCGGTCCGGCCAGCGCAAGGACACAGGCCACCGCGACCATAGCTACGACCCCTGACCCCTGACCCCTGACCCCTTTCATTTCTTACCTGACGACCGCCAGCTTGGTGAACTTCACCTCACGCTGGTCAAGGTGCTTAGCTTCCAGCCTGACGATGTAGATGCCAGGCGGTGTCTTCGCCAGGTTGACCGCGGTCTCGTTGTCAGCATCCTTGACCGCCTGGCCGTCGAACTCGGCCCCGACCGGCTCTCCGGTCATGTCCAGCAACCGGAGCTTGACCTGGTCCGCGTCACCCAGGTGGTAGCGTATGCTCACCGAACTGGCTGCCGGGTTCGGGTACACGTACAACCGGTCAACCAGCCCGGTATGCGCGTGTGGCTGCCAGGGCGGAAGCTCCGAATCAAGAATCAGGCCGGTGTGACAGGCATCGTGATACGCGCACGGCCACTTGATGCCGCTGGCCGGACCGGGCATTTTCCAGACGTAGAATGTGCCGGAGTCGCTGCCCGCGGCCAGTTCGACCTTGCCGTCTCCGTCCAGGTCAACGACAAGCGGCACCGCGCTGATGCCGGCGGTCACCATCAATGGGAAAAACCGCAAAGGTTCTCCGGTTCTGCCGTTGAAGCCGAGTAACCCGTACTGCGGCGAACCGATGACCACGTCCGGCACGCCGTCGCTGTCGACGTCAGCCACGACCGGCGAAGACAGATACTGGAAATAAGTATCAAAGGTAATTATCCAGTTACCGGCCAGTTCCGTGGTGGAATACGTAGAGTCCTGCGTGAACGGGTAGTTCGTAACCAGCGCGGCATTCCGACCGAGTGCGAACAGGTCATTCATCGAGGCGGCAAGCACGTCCACGTACTCATCGCCGTCCATGTCCGCGGCGGCCAGCGTCCCGGTGAACGGGCTACGGATGAACTCGCGGGACTGGAACTTGACTACCCCGTCCAGCCCGACCACGTAGAAACGGTAGTCGTGCTCGCCGCCGGCGACGACCGCGATTTCCTTGCTGCCGTCCCGGTCGAAGTCAGCGACTACGGGCTGGGCCTTGGCGTAGTATGGCGAGCTGCTAAGGACAATCGGGAACCCGCTTACGAGCGAACCGTCGGGATTGAACAGGAACAGCCTCCCGTCACCGCTGAGCAGCACAATCTGCGGCCGGACCGTATCGGTCACCGCTACCGGCGCGCGGATTTCCGTGCCGACCGCGACCGGGAATCCCGGCATCAGGCTGCCGTCACCCTTCCAGGCATACAACTTCATGTCCGACGAACCGACGATGATTTCCTTCTTGCCGTCCCCGTCGAGGTCGGCGAGCACCGGCGCGGCGAAGACCCGGTCCCCGACCTTGATGCGGGTCGGCGCACCCGAGACCGGCACAACCGTGACAAAAGTGTCGTTGCCCGCCACCACCACCTCGAGCTTTGAATCGCCGGCAACGTCGCCGATGGCGAGGTCAGCCCGGGTCGTGGTCCCGATGCCGAGCGAGCGAAGCACTGAGCCGTCAGCGCGCCAGACCTTGAGCCCGCCGGCGGTGTCAATCACGGCGATGTCGAGCGTATCGTTGCCATCGATGTCCGCGGCGAACGCCGACAGGCACGGCGTGTTGCCAATGGTCTTTGGAAACCCCTTCTGGTACAGGTCCCAGCCGATCTTCACCGGAATAATCGTGTCCTTCAGTCGCGAGGTCGAATCCACCGCCCCCAGCAGTGCAACGCTCAGGAAGCTCCGGCCTTTGTATCCATCCGAGTTCGGGTTGGTCTGGGCCGTGAACTTGTCGTTGTATCCACCTTTGGAGAACGGGTCGTACTTGTACCCGTAGATTTCGTAGTCCGGCGCGCGCGACTGCCAGTACGGGACATCATAATCCTGCACGCCATCGCCTTCTTCGAGGTCAACGCCCTTGTGACTCGCGTCGATGTTCACGGCGTTGTACGGCCCGTAGTCGGCCAGCACCTTCCGGTCAATGTGCCAGATGAGTACGCCGGAACCGGGCTGGAAGAAGTCGTACTCGTTGCCGCCGACCGCAATGACTACGCCATCCTCGACGTCTACGTCAATCGTGTCCGGCTGCTTGACGTCAACCTGGCGGTTCTCAATCAGAAAATACTCATCCGGCGTTATCGGTATCTTGACGATTGTCGGCCGGGCTGAGTCGCCGCGCTGGCTGAACAGCTCCGTATCCATCTCCGCGGCGAATATCGGGATAGACTCCACCGGCACCTTCACTGTGCACACCTGGTTTATCGTATCGAGGAACAGCGTGCGACTGAACGCATCAAGGAACCCGGGTATCACGCCGGGCGGCGCACCCGCGCCATAGTCACCGAGCCAGCCACCGTACCCCATCAGGCTCCACGACCCCACGCCCATGGTCACGCCGGTGACGTCGTACAGGTCGTACGCCCCGAGGAGGTGCGCGAACTCGTGGGACAGGGTCCCGGCCAATCCGGTCATGCCCAGGATATTGGTCTGGGGAGGGTCTCCGTACATCGTGTCCTGCCGCATCATCTCGGGCAGGACGGTCGCCTGCTCGATATGGGTTCGGCCCGAATCGACCGAAATGTACGGCTCGCCCAGGTAAGCCTCAATCGCGCCGGACGGAACCTCGCCGGCCAGCAGGTCGAACGGTGAGTCTCCCCTCATGTCGGCCTGCAGGCCTGAGCCCGCATGGAATACAATGAACTCGTCGTAGTTGCCGAAGTGGAGTTCGGGGTCTTCGTCCGCCACCTTGAACGCGTCCCGCATCAACCGCACCAACCCCATCTCTACCGCGTCGTACGAAATCGTGTCCCCGTAGAACGGCATCTCGCGCGGCAACTGGTACGACACCTTCTCGCCGGAAGGCATCACCGTGAACTCGACGTACAGCTTGCCCAACGACTGCGCCCGGTAGAAGTTGCGCAGCCCCTCCATCTGCCGCTCGAAGTAGCGCTTGAAATGCGGCGGGTCATAGAACAGGCCCGAGTCCGGCGCCAGGAACCCGAGCGTATCCATCTTGCCGTTGCCGGTTGTCAGCGGGGTCGTGTCGGACTGGAACTCGACCCGCAGACACAATACCCGCACCGTGTCCACGCCGCCGGCCTGCAGCTTCCTGATACGGGCGACGTCCTCGTCGGTCGGCCTGAACCGGAACCGCTCCAGCGGCCGCTGGTCCTCCTGCATGGTCGTATAGGATTGCAGGAGCCGGCGCACCTGCTCGGACTCGCCCGGAATCTCCCGGCGGGCCGATTTCGCAATCCTGAGCCACCCCGCACCCGCGCTCGATGTCAGCACCATGCACAGCGCAAACACCACCGCCAGCCCTATCCTTGGACAGCGGCTCTTGGTCGTAGGTCCTATTCGTCTCATTCGTCCCATTCCCGAGCAAAGCGGAGAGAGAGGGATTTGAACCCCCGATACCCTTGCGAGTATACGTGATTTCGAGTCACGCGCCTTCGTCCACTCGGCCATCTCTCCAGCAATTACCGATTTCACGTCCGCTTCCTGTCATTCGCCAATCGCCGATTGTCAACCGTCAATCTCGCGCGCCTGGCCCGGAAGAACCGCCTGAGCAGCTCACCCGCCTGGGTCGCCAGCACGCCTTCCATCACCTTCAGCCGATGGTTGAACCGATTGTCGGCCGCGATGTCGTACCGCGAACCGAGGCATCCAAACTTCTCATCCCGCGCCCCGAACACCACCCAATCCGGGCGCGCCAGCACCAGCGCACCGGTACACATCAGGCACGGCTCGATTGTAACGTAGACCGTCGCCCCGCTCAACCGCCAGTTCGCCAGCGCGGTCGCCGCCGCCCCGATTGCCACAACCTCGGCATGGGCGGTCGGGTCTTTCAGCGATTCGGTGCGGTTGTGCCCCCGGCCGATTATCCGGCCGTCCCTCACCACCACACACCCCACCGGCACCTCGCCCTCGGCCGCGGCCGCCTCGGCCTCAACCAGGGCCGCCTTCATCCAGCGCTCGTGCTCGCACGAGGGGTTCTGGGATTCTGGGGTTTCGGGGTTCTGGTGTTCGAACCCGACCCCCTGAACCCCCGGACCCTTGAACCCCTTCCGCGTAGCAGAAGAACGCGCCCGGCGCGACTTGAACGCGCAACCTACGGATTCGTAGTCCGGCACTCTATCCAATTGAGCTACGGGCGCTTTAGGAACTCTGGCCAATTGTATTTGCCCGCGGGGTCAAAGTCAAGAGTCCGACGCTCGGAACCACTTGGCCATGCTGACCAGTGGCTGAACCTCGTACCCGAGTTTCTTGTAGAACCCGGCCACGTCGCCGCGGGCTTCGTCAATCTGCAGCTTGGCCCGGGGACAGCCATGCTGCCGGAGCCAATTCTCGGCCTGCTCCATCATCTGGCGGCCAATGCCCTTGCGCTGCAGGTCCGGCCGGACCGCGAGCGAGTAAATCCAGCCCCGGTGCCCATCGTACCCGACCATGACCGTTGCCGCGACCTTCCCTTCGAACATGCCCACAAAGAACGACTCGGGGCTGTGCCGGAGCTTCTTCTGGATGTCGGCCCGGGGATTCCGCTCCGGCGTGGTCATGCCGGCCAGGCTCCACGCTTCAAGCACCCCGTCAGTATCCTCAATCACGAACGGCCGTATATCAATACCCTTCAAACCTGCCCCCTTCAGTACACCGATACCGGCTTCTGTCCGATTGCAGACTCATACCTAGATTCTCACACATGCCTGCGCGAAGTCAACCTATACCCGGTCACCCGAAAAGCAAGATAGAGTCAACTGCCGAGGCCACTGCTGGAAAAATAGCGCGCAGCGAGTCAAGAGTGGTCAAACCCGAATCCGCCTTTCACTATTCACCATTTGCTATTCACTATTCCCACACTCAGTGACCGCTATTGTAGAGGTCGCGCTGCCACTTGGGCCAGGCCGTGTTCGCCATTGTCTCGCCCGCAAGGCCCAACACGTAATAGACCGCGTCCCTGCCCACGACAACCAGGTTACCGCTCGCGTCAATCGTCGGCGACGGACTGAACCGATTGAGGCCGGGCCTGCGGTCGTAGGACGGCGGCAGGAAACTCGGACAGTCGCAGGCCCAGACCGTTGTCCCATCTGACTGCCGCAGGCAATAGAGCACGTCGTTTGCATCCTGGAAGTAGACGTATCCGCCGACGGTCAGTATCGGGCTCGCGACCACGGCGCCGCCAAGCTGCCTCTCCCAGTTCTTCCCGCCGTTGGCGGAGTTCAGCGAATAGACCTTGCCCGACCCGGTGCCGATGAACAACGCGCTTGCGCCGACCACCGGCCGCCACGCCTCGCCGTCAACGTTCGCCGGCCACTTCACGCTGCCGTCGACCGGGTCCACCGCAAACACGTGGCCGGACGAACTGCCGCAGTAAAACGTGCCGTCCGGACCGACTACCGGCCCGTGAATCGCGCCCCCGGTCTCCAGCGGCGTGCGCCAGGAAACGCCTCCCAGGTCTCCCGTCAGCTTGTACAGGTACCCGGCGTCAGTGCCGAAGATGACGCTGCCACGGGCGCTGCCAAGGGGGTCAAACACCGGTGCATCGACGATTCCGGCGCCGACGTAGTACGCGGCCAGCCGGCTGCACTGCGAGCCAAAGTCCTGGAACAGGAACAGGCTGTCGTCATTGTGACCGATGTAGATACTGCTGACGCTCAGGGCCGGCGTGCCCCACGCGACGTGAGTCAGCGACTCCGGCGTCTTGCCCGGCCAGTGCCAGGCCTTGTTCAGGTTCAGGTCGAACCCATAAAGCTCACCGTCGGTATTGCCGACGATGATGTGGTTTGTGGTCGCGCCGAATGCCGGGTGCCCGGTGAACGTGTCCCCGAAGAAAATGGATGAACCGGTGAAGCGCGTCGCGCCACCCCTATCGATACCGTAGAACTGCCCGTCGCGGCCCCCGAAGTACAGCAGGTCCTCGCCGCCGGAATTCACCAGCACCGGCGATGTGATACCCGGTTCCCGTACCGTGTTGTTCTTCCACCAGAACCACGACACCAGCCCGGACGGCTCGACCACCAGTTGCGACGAGTCCGACCATGCCGACTCCGCGCCCTTGATATCCCGTGCCTTGCACTTCACGTACACGGTCTCGGGCCGCAGATACGCGTGCGAGTCCGTCACGACCGTGCCGCTGGGGACGAACTCGCCCCAATCACCCATCACGTCTCCGAAGTCGAACCGGTACGATACGCTGTCCGCGTCCGGGTCAACAGTTCGGCCCGTGAAGAAAGCGAACACGCCCGGCACCGCCGTAGCCGGCACGGTTATCGCCGGCGCTGCCGGCCTGCCGTTGGCGGTAACCGTCACGTTGAGCGGGGCCGACCAATCGGAAACCTTCATGGGATACGCGGCCACAAAGGCCCGTACCTTGGCCGCGTACGCGCCTGCCGCAGACAAAAAGTGGCTGAGCACAACCGTGTCGCCGGAATGGTAAGTCGTCGCGGTGGTCTCAACCGAACCGTCGGCCCAATCGAACACATACTTCACGTCCCTGCCGGCACTGGAGGTGGTCACGGCCTTGAAATCAGCCGGGACATAGGCGTACAGCGATGCGGGTCCTTTCGGCGCGCCCGGAATAGCCGGTGCGGCAACCGCAACCACGATGGAATGACCGTCAGACCAGTCCGACTCCCCGCCCGCAGCCAGCTTCGCCTTCGCCTTTACAACGTAAGAACCGGCGACGCTGAACAGGTGACTGTCACTCGCAACGCCGCCGCTCACGAACGGCCCCACCCAGTTGCCCAGAGTATCGTCGAAGTCGAACTGAACCAACAGACTCTCGCCCGACGAACTGGCCACGGTGGTTGTGAAAGTGCAAAATACGCCCTCGTCCTCGGCGGTCGGGCCATCGGGCGCGGTCGGCTTCGAAGCAGACGCGGAACCGATTACGATAGTGTCATAGTCCGACCACTCGGACTCCATGTCCTTCGTGTCCTTCGCCTTCACCCGCGCTGCGAACGCGCCTGAATCCGCGAACACGTGTTTCACCGGGTTGCCCACGCCGCTCGCAAACGGCCCAATCCAGGCTGCGGGCGTCCCGTCGCCCCAGTCGATAGAAAAGAACACGTCGTCCTGGTCCGGGTCGGTCGCCGACACGCTGAAACTGAGCGTGTCACCGCTCTGGCCCGAATGCGGACCGGTCAGGTTCGGCACATTCGGCGCTTTGTTCTTCTTACACGACAAAGGAACCAGCGCGGTCACGGTGAGCACAATCAAAACCACAAGCCATCTCGACTTCATGCTTCCTCCGATTCTCTGACGGTCAACGCCTCCACCGGCGGCCCTGCGTTCCGGGGTTCGGGGGTTCTGGCGCCTGAGCCCGAAACCGTGGTTCATGGACGTCCGGAACCCTTTCCTCGGAAGGCCTGCGCCGGTGCGATAATCTACCATACGCGAGCCTCAAACGCAAGCGAATCCGTGGGCGGTCGGAGAGAGCCCCGCAGATTACGCCGATTACGCAGATGACACGAAGTGTCACCTGGGCGGAACGAAGCGGAGTCGAAGGGTCTCCAAGAATGAACCGCCGCCAAGAACGCCAAGGGCCGGAGAGGAGTATCCACAGATTACGCAGATTACATAGCGCGGCCTCGGAGGCCGCAACCAAACCTGATGGAACCACAGATGAA
>CAIVTL010000461.1 GCA_903908785.1 Caldifarciminota bacterium
CCTTCAGGGAGCTGCAGATGGGGACGATGCCGGACGCGAAGACGAAGAAGTCCTCGCGGAGAGCCGCGCAAGAGGGGAGCAGAGCTGTGAAGGCAGGAAAGGCGGGTGCTGCCGTGGGAGCAGAGAGGAATCTAGTGGTGTTCCTCAATGGGTTTTGACTTTCCCTTCGGTCCTCCGCCGACCACTTGACCCCCTGGTAGTTGAGCCGCTCCGTCGTGCCGAGGATGGCGCGGAGGGTCTCGTCGTACTTTTTCTTCACGAAGTCGCAGTCCACCTTGCCGGCGGTGAAAATCTTCATCTCCACGATGTCGTTGAAGACCCTCGGTGGTGTCGGTGGCTCCGCGCTGACGCGGGCCGTGTCGAGCGTGCCCAACTCGACGAGCTGCTGGGTGCCGACGTTCCCCCAGAACTTGAGCATCGGGCGGTCGTAGTTGACAATGTGCTGCAGGTCGAAGACCTTAGATGCCGCCAAGAAGACCAACCCCCTTAAGAAAAACGGCGCCCACCGAGTTGGCTCAGATCGCCGGCGGGCGGGTCGTCAGACCATCTGCCACCGAGCTCGTACGAGAGAGGCTGAGTGGCGAACGAAGTCCGACGCCAGGAGGCTGACCTGCGACTCTCGCATCATGCACGATGCGACGCAACAAGAGCCCTCCCCGAAGCGAACCGCCATCGGCCTGCCCGACGGGAAGGAAGCAACCAAACAACGGCACAGAGAGCGCCAGCCAAACAACGGCACAGCCCGCGGCCTTCCATTCGAAAGTGGTCCAACCGCGGTCGCCGTAGGGGATCTTGTTCTTGCTGGTGTCGTCCTTGGCTGGGCAGTGGCACGCTCTCGGGGCACGCATGCACGCCCGCCGGACAGGGCGAGCACTCTGGTTCAATGGCACATGCAACCCTCGAGGGCTGACGACACCAGGCAGCACGAAAGCCGATAAGGGCTCGGCGACGGTGTCGGTGAGGGCGATCACCACCACGGATTGATGCCCGTACCACAAATTGACATTGCTCAGCCCGGTCTTGAAGAGCTCCTTCTGGTGGGCCGTGAGCTCCATGGGGTAGTTCTGGCGCGGGGGGAAGGTCGGGCGTGGCCGACGCAATAACACCATCGATTGACGCCTTCTGCATGCGAGCACTCTGTAACAAATGGAATGGCGAGGTCCAACGAGGATGCGAGTGCGACAAGTAATCAGAGATGGGTCCTGGTAGAGGGATTTGAAGTCGAGAAAGGTCGCGATCTTCTTGCTGAACGGCTTGATGTCGGCGAGGAGCCGCTCGAAGAAGCTGGCGAGCTTCTTGAGCTGGACGCCGTGGGGGTCTGGATGCTCCTGTCGGGAACGGAGGCGGGGGAGAAAAATGCGGAAACCTTTTCAATGAGTGAGCCTGTCCCCCGGGATGCTCGGGCACGGTTTTCCGGGTGCTGTTTCGGAGGCATGCAGCTCTTTTTCGAGCCAGGGGTAGCTAATGGCAGCGAGCAGCCACGTGCCACCGGAGGACATGTCGATCAGGTTCATGCTGCCCCACGACGCGTCGAACTCTAGCTGGAAGATGTCGTCGGGGCGGAGGTTCTTCACCAAGTACTCGGGGTGTTGGTCCTCCATTTGCTGGCGGCTCAGGAAGCTACCGCCGTTCTTGCTAAACTCCACAAACCACTCGGCATCGATGAGGACCGTATGGTCCTCGCTGAGCGCCCTGGCGAGGGCGACCTGTCGGGAGGCACAGCCCGAAGGAAGAGGGATCATGCAGGAGTCCCCCCGAGACACCGAACGATCTGCCAACAACGCTCGGTTTCCGTGTGGTCCCTGGCACGGGCCTTGGATGTGTAGGCGTTCTCTTCGGGCACGGGGGCGGGCGGGTCGGGCGGCTCGTCGGTCGGCGCGGGCTCCTCGGCGGTGTCTGCCTGCGACGGTGTTGCGCCCGAAGAGCTGGTCTCCGGCTGCGCGCTGGCGCTCCGCAAGCTGTTGATGAAGCTTGCGATGTCGACGCGTTCATGGGGGTTCGAGCTCGTCAATCGTTGGACCCTAGCTGCCGTCCAGAAGTCAGAGCCCGTGACGCTGGTGAGGACGCGCTGGATCTCGTTCGCGCTGATGGTGCCGTCGCCCCTGCGGCTCGTGTCATGGCGGCGGAATACTTCGAGCACGTCGTCGAGCCCTTTGCCGGATGCCGCCATCGCGGTTGCGCGACAGTGGCAGCGCGAAAAGGGTGCCCGAGCGCCGCGAGGGAGCTCGATGCCTTGAGACACGGGCGACGTCGGGGCACGACCCCTGGCGCAAACCTTCGATGCGTCGAAGCCCCGTGAGCCTGCCTCGCTGCCAAGTACGCTCACCGCTAGGCGCGGCGGGCGAACGGTAGTCAATGCGCCAAAGTGTGCCTTCACCACGTAAGATGGGTTGTCCTAATTCCGTGGTGTTTGACTCTTTTTGCGAGATGTACCTACATGCATGTGGAAGAGGCTCACTACCGAAGCCAAAAAGAA
The DNA here is from genome assembly GCA_903908785.1 of Caldifarciminota bacterium. GTDB lineage: Bacteria > Hydrothermota > Tepidihabitantia > Tepidihabitantales > Tepidihabitantaceae > UBA2258. The sequence continues at coordinate 2,477 of CAIVTL010000461.1, forward strand.
ACAAGCGGAGTCGCACCGTTCCGAGCGAGGGAAGCAAGAAGCGAAGCACGAGCGGTCGTAGCCTATACCAGTCTGAAGTCCTGTATATGTGCATGTTGATGTATCTATGTGTATATGGGCCTAAAGCATCTGTGTTTGTAGTTGCTGTGAATAAGGCTTGAAGCGGCGGTCTGTGATCTCCCCCTGTCTGCTATTGCTCCATGCTGCCCTCACGGTGCCACTGCAGTATGCGGTTGCTTTGATAGGGCGGTTGCTGTGCGGGCAAGGGGAGAATGGAGAAAAGAAACAATGAGCACCTGCTGTCCCGTGTCTGGCACCTGAGGTATCGCGAAAGGCATGGAGGTGCCGCAAACAACAGCACCGATGGTGTGAATTGCGCTCTGACGAATCTCAGAGGAGGCATGACACCGGCAATCCTCACAAGGGTGGCGGCGCAAGCAAACACGGCGCTTTCAGACATGGCACAAGCAACGCTGACAGCAAAAGCTGCTTACGGTCGATACCAAAAAAACAACGTTAACCGCCACGCCGCGATTTGCCGTGACGCTACTGGTAACACTCGGAAAATACGCATTAACCTCTTCGGTAACACCGAACGCTATAGCTGGACTCGGAGCAATAGGTACAATAGTAAACGGTGTTATCACTGGACTTAACCCCACGGCTTTCTTACACGCCTTCGGTCAATCTGTCGAGTCGGATACGACCGGCGGGACTCTGGGCATCATCAAGCAGGTATCGCCCCAGCTGTCAGCCGGCGGGGTACCTGTGTACGTGGTAGATAGTGCTGGGAACTCTTACCCACTTGAAGCAAGCAGCACTATAAACATAACACGGGATACCACCTCTCAACATCTCTTCTTGAACCTACTACCAAGTGTCCTGAGCAACTACATCAATAATGTATCTATTGTCGGTACTGACACTGCACAAAATATCAAACTTACGTCAAGTGGGGACACTTTAACTTTAGACTATACCAATATGTTGCATAATATTTCAGTTCTGGGTACTCGTATTGCAAGTTTGGCAACAACATCATCGCTATCCAAGTACGCCCTCACATCATCGCTATCCAACTACGCCCTCACATCATCGCTATCCAGCTACGCCCTCGCATCATCGCTCGCCAACTATAAAGATCTGACAAGTACCCAGAGCGTCTCCGGTTATAAGACATTTGCCAACGGGTTGGTCGCGGCATACGACGGGAGCCGGGCTAGCCTGACTATACTTCCGAACGCA
>CAIVTL010000462.1 GCA_903908785.1 Caldifarciminota bacterium
CGTTGCCCTGCCACTCGTCCGGTACGATGACGAGGTAGCCGATGGGAAGCGCCGGGCCGGCATCGAGGGCAAACCGCTCAGTACCGAGTGCCACGCCATCAAGTCGGCCGCTGAACGCCGGAGACGCATAGCGCCGGTGCTGCTCCCGGGTCCTCTGGAAATCCGCACCGGTCCAGCTCAGCCTGACCGCCATGCTGCGCGCGACGGTGATGACCCCGCGGACCGGGTTGTAGCTAACCGGGTAGATATCAATGACGGCGACACGACGACCGCGTATCTCGGAGACCTCGACCAGCCTCGCCCCAAGCTCGGGTTGAGCCGCGTCCGCCGCATAGGCCTTCCGGTCCATGGCGAACGCAGGCAGCGGCCCGCTCTTCGGCACCGGTTCCTGACGCGGGACCAGGGGAAGAGCCAGTGTCCGGGTTTCAACCGGGCCCGGCTGCGCGCTGACCGTCACGTCGGCGCCATAGGGAACCTCGACCATCCGGCGGAACACCGGCACCATTGGCCTGCCCACGTCGTTTGTCTGCCCTGCCCCGGCCAGCTCGACGACCGTGAAGCTCGTCCCGGCCAGGGTCATTACTGACGTCTCAAGTTGAGTGGAATTGAATGTGAGAACCCCGCCGTCCGGCGACTCGGACCAAACCACTGGTTCGGCAGCCACCACTGCTGAAACCAGCGCGAATAGAATCGCGAAAAAGCGCATCGCCAAGCCTCCTGTATCATAGCCCATAAGACCCCGCCCCGGGGTCTGCCCATCAGATGATTGTCGTGAACGGTTGGTCTCTCAACCGGTCGCCTACTGCCGTTGTCCGATATAAGTATACCCGAAAGTGGCCTCAGGGTCAACGCAGGCGCGCAAGCGCGCCTGCACGACCCTTCGGAGGCACGGGCCGGACGGAAGGAAGACAAAGAACCCGGTCGCCTCTCGACACCCGGAACCCGAAACTCGTAACCCGCAACCCGCAACTCCGAACCCGCCAATCGGTAGCCTCCTATCCGAAAGATGAACCACCGCCCGACTCCGACACCCGACAATTGGTAGTTCTTATTCGGCAGATGAACCACCGCCCGAAACCCGAACTCCGAACCCGCCAATCGGTAGCTTCTTATCAGGAAGATGAACCACCGCCCGAAACCGGCACTCCGCATTCAGCAATCGGCAATCGGCAATCGGCAATCGCCAATCGGCAATCGCCAATCGGTAGAACCGCCGCCCGAGTCCGGGACATTGGGCGTCCCTCGCCGAGCCCAACCAAGACGAAGCGGGAGGCTTCACGCCTCCCGCAGTTTTCAAGACTTCCAGCTAGTCCGTGAGCTTGGGTGGGCTGACGTTGAAGACATTGAACGCGATGTCCTCCAGCACCTCTCGTTCCAAGCCCTGCTTCACGTAGCGCTCGACCAGAGACGCGACTGCCGCGACCAGTTCATTGCCCATCAGCAGCTTCTGCGTCTTCTCGACTTGCAGCGCGAAGTTATGGTACCCGACCAGTGTAATCACACTCACCCCGTGTGAGCAGCATACTTGCCTTACCATCCGAGGCAGAACGTCAGTAGTTCTCATGGTTCACTCCCGGGCGGGAGGCGGTATGGAACCGCCTCCCGCGCCCTTTACGGACTCTACGCTACGGCGTCAGGGTCCAGTAGCCGGTCCAGTACGTGTGCAACGTGGGCCCCGTACCTCGCGTCAGCTTCACAGTCCGCACCGGCAACACCAGCGGCGGCAGCGAGCCGAGCAG
>CAIVTL010000463.1 GCA_903908785.1 Caldifarciminota bacterium
ATGCTGTCGTACGTGTTTGTTGCTCCATCGATCACGCTTACGGATGTACCCCGGAAGTCCCCGGAGTAGACCTTGTCGTCGACCGGATTGTAGCATAGGCCGGCCCCACCCCGGTTGAGTATCTCAGTGATCCGTCGGAACGGAGAACAGCCAAATATCACCACGTGGTCGTAGAAATCACTGCTGGTGACGTATGTCTTGTTGTCTTCTGGGTTGTGGCAAATCCCGTTTGGTACGTAGAAAATGGGCCCGTCAATGCCCACCACGCTATCCGTGGCACCATCTATCTTGACGGCATAGTCGCTCCCCCAAGTGGCAAGGTAGACGTAATTGGTAGCCGGGGCATAACACAGAACCGTTGGGTACATGGCGCCGGTGTTGATGAGCCGCATCACGGAGTCGGCAGTCCCGTCGATGACCATGATGTTGCCGCCCCAGCGGTCCATGGCGCAGTAAACCTTGTTGTTCAGTGTGTTGCAGCAGAGAGCATTGAGACGCGAACCGGTGGCGATGGCCTTCTTGACTTCATGCGTGGCGACGTCGACTACAACCAAGTATTCTGACTGCCCGATGCAGTATAGCTCGTTGTTGGCGGGATTATAGCAGAGTGCCTTGGGATCGTCGGTGACTGGAATAAGGGCGATCTTGCGATTGGTCGCGGCGTCAATCGCGATGACACACTTGCCCGCCCCACTGCCGACGTAGACAACATTGTTCACCGAGTCATAGGCCATGCAGCTTGGCTTCATCAGACCGCTCACGGAATCCGGTAGGTTGATCGTGGTGTCCTGCCATTGGGCCAGAGAGCTGGCAGAGAGGACACAGCAGAAAGCAAACAGGACGAGCTTCGACTTCATGGCACCTCCGATACGCCTGATTATCGGCCTAGGCTGTGTCTTGTCAACAAACGGGCGGGCGCGGCGGACGGCGGACTCAGTCCAATTCGCCGCGGAAGGCCATTTGGACGAACAGGGCGATGACGGCCTGTTTCATTCCGGTGAACGGCTCGGGCGGGAGTTCGTGCTCGGATGCCCGCGAGTCGAGTTTGGCCATGGCTTTCCCCACCAAACCGGACGGGCTCTATATGTAGTATAGTACATATTCCTTCGCCTGTCGGAAGGTACCCTAACTTCCCTATTCTCAATTCACTATTCACAATTTCCGCCCTCTACCCTCCCCTACCCCCTCCGCAGCTTTCGACACACCTCTTGAACAAGCATTGAAAGGAACTTCTAAACGAACATTGCGAGGAGCATTGAGCCGACCTTCCAGCCGAACAATCAGACGAACGACGTCGCGACCTTTGACGTAAGCAAGCACGCAGACTTGTCGCGAACCGATGGCGAATCCTCTTGAACACACATTGGCCTGTCCTTTTGCCTACCCCCTTGAACGCACCTTTGAATTCCCAGTCTAGTGTCAGTCGCAAGCAACGTTCCGGTGAACTTTCAAGGGAGTTCCAATTTCCGATTGTCGAGTGTCGATTGGCGGACGGCGGACCGGAACCTGCGTCATCTGCGTAACCTGCGGTTAGTCCTCTCCGGACCTTGGTGGCTCCATTCCGGTTTCTGGGCGGCGTGCATCGGCTTGACAAGCGGGCAGGAGCGCAATAGGATTGCGTCAAGGATGAACTCCATGTTCCGCGTAACCGACAAAGGAGGCAGGCTGAAGTAGTACGACCGTAGTGTGAAGACGACAATCATCTCCGTAGTTCTGTTCGCATCTCTCTCAACAACAGAAGCCGAAATCGGCATGGGCGTGCTGATGATATGGCCGACGGCAAGGTCAACGGCGCTGGCCGGTGCTATGACCGGCCTCGCCGACGAGGCCGACGCAACCTACTTCAACCCGGCCGGGCTGGCCTTCCAGACGACGGCAAAGGCAGACATCAACTACGGGAACTGGCTGCCGGGACTGTATCAGGGCATGTTCCACGCCTTCGCAGCCGGCGGAGCGCCGCTCCGTCTGTCGGTCCTGAACGGCCGCAACGCGTACGTCGCCGGCAATGTGACATACATGGCAGTCGGCGAGACGGACATCGTCAATGAACGCGGGGACTTCCTCGGTCGGTTCAACGTCTGGCGCGGAGCTGTCGGCATCAATGCCGCAGCCACCGTCGCGCCTCAACTCGGGCTGGGCGTGAGCTTCAAGGTTCTACGAAGCGAGTACTACGCTGACCCAAATGGATGGATGATGTTCTCTCGCCCCGAACTAGGCCTTGAGAACGGAGGTACGGCCACAGGACTCGCCGCGGACGTCGGTCTGCTCTATCGACCGTCCGGTCGCCTCTCAGTCGGGCTGTCTGTCGCCAACATCGGGCCGAAGCTCATATATCTGGCTCTCTGGAAGGGAGCGGCCGACGATACCGCAGAGCTGCCACGCATGGCCCGCCTTGGACTGTGTTGGACACCGGTTGAGAGTCGCTACGTCAGACTGAGCGTGATGCCGGAACTGGACAAGCTGCTAGTCGGCACGTTCCACGATACGACCGAGACGTTCGGACATAAGCTGGGCGAGGAGTGGAAGGACGTCTGGAAGGCAGTCGGCCTCGAGGCGACTGCGTTCAGCCTCGTGTCTCTTAGGCTCGGCTACTTTGAGGACATGAGCTTTCAGCGCGGCGGCATCATCCTTGAGAAGGAAGGTCAGACCTACCACTACGGCGTCTGGGACGCACTGACCCGCAAGCACCTAGGCAAGTTCAAGCGCGTCGGCTTGTGCTGGGGATTGGGCTTCGGCACGAACAAGCTACGCTTCGACTTCTCCAGCGACGCGGCTATCTACGACTTCCCGACCAAGAACTGGAAGTTCCAACTGGTGTCGAATGACATCGGCGGGCTGTTTCGGAAGCCGCGGTAGTTAGGAGTCACAAAGGTCGTCCGGCAACCGGGGATATTGCTCCGACACCCCCAGCCTGGCCTGTCATTCTGAACGAAGTGAAGAATCTCCGGAGTCGAAGACTCTTCGCTGCGCTCAGAGTGACACCGTTGCCTCGTGGTAGCCGGTTGTCAAGAAGCGTCGGTCACGCCACACCAGCGGGCTCAAGAGACAAGGAAACCCGGGACTTCGTGACTTGGTATCTTGGTGGTGAAATCCGGTCCGGGCTTGGCGACCTTGGCGTTCTTGGCGGTTCCATTCCAGTTTCCGGGGCGCACCTCCGAACTCGACGACGGCGAACCACTCCGGTATACTCCAAACGTGAGATTCACGCAGTACTTCGCCCAAGTCCGACGGCTCAGGGAGCCGAAATGAAAGTGAAGTACTTCCCGGACACCGACACGCTGCTGGTTGACTTCAGCAACAGAAAGATAGTCGAGACTCGCGACCTGAACGAGAATGTGCTGGTCGAACTCGACGAGAACGGTCTGGTGGTAAGCATGACTATTGAACATGCGAAGCAGCAGACCGACGTCGCTGAATTCTCATACCAACTCGCCGCGGTCGGCTGAGAACACCCTCGCTCCAACGCCGAATGATTAGCTGACAGGCAGCGTCAACGCTGCCGTGGAAGCAAGCGCCGCTGACTTGGCGGTCATTCCATTTACGATTGACGATTGACGAGTGTCGATTGTCTGGAAGCGGACAACAGACGGCGGTAGGCGGTCGGCGGCAGAATCTGCGTCATCTGCGTCATCTGCGGTTCTCCCCTCCGAGTTCCCGGTTCGCCCCGAGCAATCTGCGTAATCTGAGTAATCTGTGGATAGTCATCTCCAGACCTTGGCGGCGTTGGCGTTCTTGGCGGTTCTTACATCTGCGTCATCTGCGGTTCTCCGTTCTGAGTTCCCTGTCCGCCCCGAGCAATCTGTGTAATCTGTGAAATCTGTGGATAGTCCTCTCCGGGCCTCGGCGGTTCAGACCGGAATCGGGACTTGGAAGTCCCTCCTACGGTCAGCGGGACGGAGTTCCTACTTGGACTTGCGCGGAACCAACTTCAGCCCGAGCGCGTCTGAGCCGGCGGGCTTGTACAGCCGGACAATCGGGATGACGTATTCAGCAAAGAGCAACAGGATGCCGACACCGAGCATGATACGCCGCGCGAGCAGGGCCCATGTCTGTTCCAGTTCGGGAATCCGGAGCGGGTTGGCCCAGGCGAAGATGGCGATTGCGAGCACGATAATCACGAGGATGTTGGCGATGGTGCGCAGCGTGTTCCAGAACAGGACCTTCTTGGCCAGCCCTTCATCGGTGACCACAATCTCGAGCTCGACCGCCGTTACCGCTTTCTTCAGTTCAGCGAGACTGGCAACCTGCATCGGCTACCCCCTGTTCTAGGACAAAGCTCAAAGGACTAAGTCGTAAGGACAAAACAAAAGGGGCAAAGTGGAAAGTCCAAAGTCCGGACTTCGTCACTTCCCCTTTCCCCTTGCTTTGTCCTTTGTCCCTATCACTTTGTCCTCTCCTTGCTGCTTTGTCCTTTGTACTTCTCTCACTGGCCTGATCTTCTTGCGCGGCTTGGGTTCGGGTTCGACCGGCAGCGGCCGGGCCTCGGGCAGTTTGAGTTCGGTCACTGCCGGAGGCTTGCCGAACAGGTCTTCATAGACCTTGGCGTAGCTGTCCTTGCCGCAGGCAAGGGCGAGCGTCAACGGCATTACGTGCCGCGCCTGTTCCATCATCCGACCCGCGATGTCGCGGATGTCCCACTGCGCGGCCGGGTCCTCGCGCAGACGCGAGATATGGTACAACTGGCGGGCGTCCACCGTGACGAGCACGCGGCGCTGGTGCGAGTTGGTGAGCACGTATTGCGCGGCCGCCGGCTTGACCGCGGCAATCCGGTCGAACACTTCCTCGGTTCGCGCCAGCATCTCCTTGAACGTCTTGTGCTCTTTGATTTCGGCGATTGAGGTCGGGATAGTCCAGCCGAAGGTCGGGTTGTAGGGTTGAGCGGTAATCGTCATCAGCCGGTGCCGCTTGAGCTGGGCGAAGCCGGACGCCGAGATGACGAGCTCGAACGTCAGGCAGAGGTGCTCGAACTCGCGCAGAACCGCGTCGTAGGCTTGCAGGTCCTGGCACGCGAGCTTGAATATCTCCTTCTTGCGGGCGAGCGTCTGCCGCTCGACCCGGCTCAGGCACTCGGCGTGGGAGGCATGCGAAACCGTGTGCAGGATTGCGGCGAGCAGCTTGTTGTCCGCGTTCTGGGTGTAGTCCACCAGCGCAACATCGGACGCGGACAGCGCGATGAAGTTGCGCGGCCGGCGGTTGAATGCCGGGGTCATGAAAGTCTGGGCGTATTCGCGGACGCGCGGGTAGGTGTTCTTCTCGTAGTCGGTCGGCTGCGGGAACACAATGAGCGACGGCGCGACCGCGACCGTCTGCTCGTAGAGCCGGGCGGCCAGGGCGCGCACCTCGGTCAGATTGCTCGCGTTCAGGCCGCGGAGCATCAGCTCGAGGTTCCGCGCGTTGGCGGTCATCCCGAGCTGGGTCTGGATGGCGAGCCCGGTGATGTAGCGGGCGTCTTCCTTGGCCGCGTTCTCGGCCCGGGTCGGGTCGTCTTTCCACTCCGGGTGCTTGGCCGTGAAGTGGTCCACCAGCTTGGCGTACAGTTCGTGGTAATAGCGGTTCTGAAGCTTCACGGTGGCGACGAACTCGGGCAGCACCTCGGTTTCCTTCAGTTCCTCGGGCACGACGAAGTCATCGTTGAGCGCGACGTAGCGCTGCGACTTCTCCATGTAGGAGTTGAGCCGGTGGTGCTCCAGCGCCTCGACCGCGAGCCGCGACACGCCGCTCACGTCGAAGTTGAAGACCGCGTGCTCGGCAATGGAGTGGTGCCCCATCTCGAACACGATGGTGACGTTCGACTTGCGCGCCTTCTCCAACTCCTGGCGGGCGTCCTGCCTCAACTCCTCGACCGGCTTGGAACTTCGGCTGATGCGAGCGTAGGCGGCCGAAATCGGCTCCGGGGTCAGGGCCACGCGGTGGTTCTTCGCGAGCGTCTGCAGCAGCTCGTACTCGATATTGAATCCGGCGAGAGCAACTTTCATCAAGCTGAGGATATTGGACGGTGGGCGAAAGTCAAGCCCAGGAAAAGTTCAAAGGACTAAGTAGTAAGGACAAAGCAAAGAGGGCAAGGCGGAAAGTCCAAAGTCCGGACTTTGTCCTTTCCTTTTTGCTTTGTCCTTTGGACTTTGTCCTTAGTAC
>CAIVTL010000464.1 GCA_903908785.1 Caldifarciminota bacterium
CGCTGCTGCCGGCGCCTTAGCTCCGGCTGGTGACTTTGCTCCAGGCGGCGGCGCCTTGACCTTGATGACGCCGGTCGTCTTACGCGGGCCCTTGCGGGTGCGGGCATTCGTGCGCGTCCGCTGGCCGCGCACCGGCAGGCGCCGGCGATGCCGCTCGCCGCGGTAGCTGCCGATTTCGATGTAGCGCTTGATGTTGCTGGAAATCTCGGCCCGCAGCTCGCCCTCGACCTTATAGCCGCTGTCGATTTCCTTGCGGATGGCGGCTACATCATCGTCGCTCAGGTCCTTCGTACGACGAGTCGGGTCAATGCCGGCTGCGGTCAGAATCCTGCGCGCCGTACACTGACCGATGCCGTAGATGTGCGGCAGCGCGTAGAGAATCGCTTTGTTATCGGGCAGGTCAATACCCGCGATACGAGCCAAACGGACCTCCTGTGGTTGCCGAAATCAGAAAATTCGCTATCTTGCCTAACTTGTAAGCTGTAATATATAGCTGATTTACGCCCAATGTCAAGCGAAAAACCCCTTGACGGCCACGAACCCAAAAGACCGCTTCCGGCAAAGGGGAAATGACCAGGTGGAAATGACGAACGGCGGAGCAGGTTTCGAGTGCGTGAACACAGCTCACACCCTTCCGCGTCGCCGCCCGGGTGCTCCTCCTGTATCCGCTTTCTACCGTCCGCCACTCGTCAATCGGAAATCGTAAACCAAGAGCTCCTTGCGTCTCTTGAAGTGCAACTCGATGTTCGTCTGAACGTATGTTGGACTGTGTCGCGACCTGCGTCGGCACGTGCGTCTTCACCTGAATCTCAACCTCGACCTCAACCTGAACCTTGCGCTGTGTCCGCCGCTGAACCGCGCGCTGTTCGAGAAGCCGTGCCAGATGTCGTTCCAGAAGCCGTTCGAGGCGTCGTTCGACTCGTCTATCGGCTTCAAGTAGCCGTAGTTGAAGGGTCTGGCGTACCTCGCGGCTGGTCGGCACATGCTAGCCGGAGGGCAGTCCGTGGGCCGCCCACTCCACGGGAGAATTGTGGTTCCGGCCGTACCTGACCGCTACATGTATTCGGATTGGGCGCGGCGTGTCTTCGCCGCCATCCGCGCAGGCCGCAAGCTATCGGCCCGCCCATTTGACACGCGCCAGCCCGGCCGCTACCATGTTCGCGATGCAGCCCGAACCCGTAGCCGTAACGGAAGCCGGATAAGATGCCCACGAAATCCCCGAGTCCGATGAGACAGGCACTACTCGCCTCGCTGGTCTTGCTTACGTTGCTGTCCTGCGGCGGGCGGACGGAAAGACCCGCGTCTATCAGCCGAAGTGCGAGCGAGCCGTTCGGCGTCGCGTACGGCCCTGCTCTGGTGCGCAACAGGCTGAAGCCGGACGAGGCAAGGCAGTTCTGGTTTCAGAACTACGTACCCTCGGGCCCAGAGTACGGCCACGAGAAACCCTCTTCTTTTATCAGCCACCAATATGGCGTTCCAGGACACCAGTTCTCAGAAGGCAGTCTACCACGAGTCTTTGGGGTCAGCCAACATCCCTTGCTCGCCGCACTGACGGACGGAGCCCCTCTGTATCTAGCGCACACCTACTACGACGGATCTCCGTTCTTGGCGGCAACGCGCGCGGGACGGGCTTACGACCTCCGGCTTCAACTCGGCATACTGCTCCGGGACTGCGGAATGCGATTTACACGTGACGACACAAAGGACTGGGCGAGGGCGTTGGCGACGATGTGGGTCAGTGAGAGTCTGCTGTGGGGATGCGCCGACACGGATCCGGTGATACCTGCTCTAAGGTTCGACTCCGTCACCACGCAGCGCACCGGCCGTTTCAAGGCGGATGTCAAGGTGTTCTTTGAGTTGAATGGCGCCCCGCGCCACATGGAGTTCCCGGTGTACATCTACAAGGATGCGGCTGGCGACACCATCTGGTACCCGGACGTTGGCAGAGTCGATGGGCCCGAACAAGGCGTCCCTTGACGGCGGGCCGAGCCTTGATGTGACCGCTGCGCGGCGAGCTAGTACCCCTGCCGAATCAGACCAGAGACCGAAGACATTGGACTAATGACTTTGGACTGTAGACCGCTAGTAACGCACGATAATAGAGTAAGTTAGACAGCAGTAGTCACTCGACAATCAGGCCTAAAATCCCCGCTTGACAGGAAAGCCTCGGGCTGGTACTATGTAAACGTATGTTTACTAGAGACAAAGGCCGCAGAGAGAAGGTTCTGGAGTTCGTCCGGAGCTATACCGAAGAGCAGGGTTTTGCGCCGAGTATCCGCGAAATCGCCAAGGCGGTCGGGGTCAGGAGCACCAAGGCGGTGAAGTATCATCTGGACATTCTGGTCGCCGACGGCCTGATTAAGCGGACGCCGAAGCAGGCCCGCGGCCTGCAGACCGCGCACCAGCCTGATGCCCTGCCGCTAATCGGCCGGATTGCCGCCGGCTCTCCCCTGCTCGCTATCGAGAACGTGGAGGCCCAGGTTTCGCTCAGCCGGTTCCGCGACTGCTTTATGCTCAGGGTAAAGGGCGAAAGCATGAAGGGCGTCGGCATCATGGACAAC
>CAIVTL010000465.1 GCA_903908785.1 Caldifarciminota bacterium
AGGCCATCCGGAAACTTGAACCGAACCAGCAACAAATTTCTGATCTTGCCAATGCCTTCATCATCCGGAATGAAAATGAATATGCCGAAAAGGTTTATTTAAAGGGCCGTCAAATCCTGAACAATTCCTATCCTTTCGGATTTGAACTGGCGATGATCTATGAGCGGACAGGGGAATTCAAGAAAGTGCTCGAAGAATTTTTTAACCTCCTGGAACTTAACAAATCTTATCTGTCTGCCATCGAGGACCGGTTACAATTCGACCTTGGAAATGATCCGGATAATTCAAAGAACGAGTTATTCCGGAAATACCTGCTCGAAAAGTCACAGAAGGAACCTGATAAGACCTACTATTCAGAAATGCTCTGGTGGTATTCCGTTCAGCAGAAGGATTTCGAACTGGCCCTGATCCAGGCCCGTTCGCTCGACCGCCGTTTGGGGGAAGACGGCGGAAGGGTTTTCCAGCTTGCAAAGATGGCGATCTCGAACCAGGAATACACGGCTGCCATTGAAGCCTATAAATCCCTTGTTTCGAAGGGGAAGGAGTTTCCCTATTACTATGAAAGCCGCACAGAACTGTTGAACACGCGGTTCCTCCAGATGGTTTTGCATCCAAATCCGCCGCAGAAAGAACTGACCGGGCTCGAGAAAGAGTTTAAAGCCGAATTGGAAACCACCGATAACCACGAGACAGGCGCAACTCGTAGCCTTGTCTGTTGTGAGCAGCCTTGGCTCGCTCAGCGCAGAGTTGGCTGGACGGGTTTACGCGGGAGGAGCGCTGAAGCTGGAGCCACGCGACGCGCGCAAAGTCTCAGTTGTTGTGTCCGATGCGCCAACCAAGGATATGAGTCTGTGCTTCGCGCAAGTAAGCAAGCTGCTCTCAACGGGCGACTGGGTTCAGGCCCAAGCCCTTGCCGATGATTTCGTGCTGGGACGTGTCTTGGGGATAGGCAAGACGCTCGTTCGGCGGCTGCAGCGGGCAACGCTGGCCCTCAGGGCGCTTCGCCAGGCGAAGTGAGTACAGAGTGCTGGCGGGACTCCGCGACTCGTGGTGACGCATCCATGACCACCCTCGCGCCAATGGCCAATCCCGCCGCCGCCCCGCCGCCTTGACATCAAGGCCCGGTCAGCTAGTATTCGCCTGATGGAGAACCCCGAGCCCCGCCCGGCCTCGACGGAAGCGAGCTAAGCATGACGGCCCCGATATCCCCAGAACTCGACGACCTGCTGAGCTATTTCTGGCACTCGTACGACGGCGGGGACAATGGGTGCGGCAAGTGGTACAGACGCGCTGGGGAACCGCAATGCTGTCCGGTTCTGCAAAGCCAAGTCGACAGCTATGCTGATAGCGCCCCGACAAGAGCTGGTCGCGCGATCTTCCTGCCTGAGCCGATCTGTGGAAGACCTGAGAATGATGTCCTCTTTGTCGGCGTCAACCCGAACACAAAGAAAGGCAACACGCAAGCCGAGATGGAGTGGTGCCTGAACACAATTGAGAATCCTCACCTCGGCGGAGACCTGAAGCGCAAGTCGTACCTCGACTACTACCGAAGTTGGTATGAAGATGAGATGGAGTCGCCTAGATACGACAACGAACCAATCACAGGGAAGTCTCTTCAACTCCTGAAGGAGGCACTATCGCAATCCGACGAGCGCAACTGGGGAGATCAAGAGATACTTCCCAAGGTGACTATTCTCAACACTGTGCACTGCAAGAGCAACGGCGCGATAGGGGTTGAAGACGTCCGCGACGTCTGTGGAAGACAGTCATTCAGACTCCTGCTGCAGTGTGCACCATACGCCGCAGTCGTCTATGGCAGATGGAATTGGGAGGACTGGCTTAATGCCGCCGCAGGAGGCATACCGAGGGTGGCGGCGTGGACGAACGGCGAAGCCGACGGAGAGACATGGAGCTTGGACGTCGATGAGGTTCGCAAAGTCGCCAGCCAGCGCCGCGGAAGGGTGTGGATGACGAGGACATCGGACGAGTTCAAAATGGCCCTTATATTCTCATACCACCCTTCGTCCCGCGGCGAGTTCGCCAACACACGGAATGACGTGGTCAATGCTCTGGCAGAGGCCCTGTCCGAGCGGAATCAACAACCACCTCGGTTCCCCGCTTGACTCTCACTTCCTGGAAGGAAACGGTGACACAACACGAAACCCTGCCTGCCCAGCGCCCGGTGCTGTTTCGTTCGTGGCCGATTCCGCCTCGGGGCACCGAGCGAGTTACGAGTTGCGCCCGCGCCGGGCGCGGGAAATCTCAAGCTCCAAATCCTAAATCCCAAAGCCGAAAGCGGCATGGTCTGAGAGACCCTTCATTTGACTCAGGGCGACACTTCGTGTCGTCTGTGGATGTCCGGCTTCGGGTTCAACCGGTCGGTTGGAGGCGGCCGAGGATCGCGACGGCGGTCTGTTTGTCTATTGGTTCGTTGGCGTCGCCGCAGCGGGGGGAGAGAACGCAGGCCGGGCAGCCTCTTTCACAGGCGCACTGGGCGACGAGGCTGTGGGCTATCCGGCTGAGCCGGTCGAATTCGGCGTAGAGCTTCTCTGAGATCCCGATGCCGTGCTCGTACCCGTCGTAGACGATAATCGTCGGCAGCATTGTGTCCGGGAACATGCGGTAGCTGCCGCCGCCGATGTCGCGCGGGTCGCACATCGCCACCAGCGGGGCGAGGGCAATGAGCGCGTGCTCGGCGGCGTGAAGCCCGCCGGTGAAGTCACAACCCTGTTCTTGCAGCTCAAGCGCGGTCTCGCCGGAGAAGACGAGCCAGATGCCCACGGTCGGGAATTTGACCGGTGGCAGGTCGAGCGGGTGGGTCGCGATGAGCTGGTCGTACTTCTTGACCCGGTAGCCGGTGTAGGTTGCGGTCACTTCGAGCCGGCCGAGGCTGATGGTGATGCCGGGCCCCAGTTGCCGCTGGAGTTGCGTTTCCAGCAGGCGCATCTCTTCGCGCTGGATGACCTGGGTGTGGAAGTCGACGTCCTTGCGCTCGACTTCGGCGCGCTGCTGTTCTAGGTCAAGCGCCTTGACCACGTATGTTTCGCCCTGGTGGAGCAGGACCGCGCCGGGGTACGCTTCGCGGCAGGCGCGGGTCCGGTCCATGGTTTCAATCACGCGGCCGTCGGCCACGACTTCGATGGCGCTTTCCTCAATCGCGTCGAGTGCGACTTCCTCCTGGGGCCGGGTTCGGCCCGCGTATATCCAGCCGACCGGCGTCGGTCGCAGGATGAGTTCCTTCTCCAACTCCCTTACCGCAGCCAGCCTGACGTCGGGGCCAGGGACTAGGGACTTGGGACTAGGGGCTGCGGACTCAGGATTCCCGGAGGTCGTTGGAGCATTCGTCATTCGAACTTCATTCGTCGTTCGGGCTTTGGGATTCGGATTTGCGGCGTCGTCTATCTCCTCCCTTCTGAGCGGCAGCTCCGACGCCGCACAGGCCATGTGCCCTTTGATTATGTAGGGGTTGGTGAGGTCGATGACCGCGGCTTCAAACCCGCGTTCGAGGATGAGCGCCGGGTTGCGGAGCAGGTACTGGTTGAGCGCGTCGGCATACCCGATGAATACGACCAGCGAGTCCTGCAGCTTGCGCCCGGCCCGGCCCGCCTGCTGCCAGAACGATGCGAACGTACCCGGAAACCCGGCGATGATGATGCAGTCGAGGCTGCCGATGTCGATGCCCAGTTCCAGCGCGTCGGTGGACACGACCCCGCGCAGGGCGCCGGAGGAGAGGCCGGCCTCGATTGAGCGCCGGTCCTCGGGTATGTACCCGGCCCGGTACGGAGACACGGCCAACTCGGGCGTGCGTTCTTTCACCCAGCGGGAGATGAGTTCAGCCAGCCGGCGGGAAGGAACGAAGCACACGGTCTGGAGCCCGGCTCCGGCAAAGTGCGTAACGAGGTGCTGGGTCTGGACGTGGATTGACATATTCTCATTCGCCAGCGGGTTCCAGAGGACGAGCCAGCCGCGGCCGCGCGGCGCGCCGTCGTCGCCAACGTGGACGAACTCTTTGCCGGTTAGCTTCTCGGCCAGTTCCTGCGGGTTGGCAATCGAGGCCGAGGCGAGGAAGAACTGCGGGTTAGAGCCGTGGTAGGTGCAGATGCGGCGGAGCCGGCGGATGAGCTGGGCGACGTTGGAGCCGAATACGCCGCGATAGGTGTGCGCCTCGTCGATGATGCAGTAGCGCAGGTTGCGGTAGAACTGCTGCCACTGGTAGTGGTAGGGCAGAATCTGGTGCAACTCGTATGGGTTCGAGAGCACGAGGCGGGAGCGCTGGCGGATGCGGGGGCGCTTGTCCGCGGGAGTATCGCCGTCGTAGACCGCCGGATGCAGCTCAAGCTCAAGCCCCTGCTCAAACCGCTTGAGCACCTTGAGCTGGTCCTGGGTCACGGCCTTCATCGGGTAGAGATAGAGCGCCGTCGCGGTGCGGGACTCAAGCATCGTCTCGAACACCGGCAGGTTGAAGGCTAGTGTCTTGCCGGACGCGGTCGCGGTGGTGATGATGACATTCCGACCCAGGCGGGCGTGCCCGAGCAGCGCGACCTGGTGGCTGTACAGCTCAGGGATGCCCATCTTTCTGACCAGGCTCGCCAGCGGCTCGGGCAAGGCTGGGTCAGGAACCGCGTACGTCGGGGCGCGCGAAGGCAGAGGTTCGATGTCCGCAATCTGGCCCGCGTACCAGCGCTGCTGGCGCAGGGCGTCGAGGGTAGACAGTATGTCGGCCATCAGGAACCCGGGCGATTGCAGAAGCTAGAACCGAGACTGCAGAAGCTAGAGTTCCGGACTTCTGCGCTCCGCACTCTAGCTTCTAGCATCTGACTTCGTTTGGGTGGCCATTGGTACCCGGGAGAGGTTACTCACTTCGTGCGCTCCAGTGTTCTACCAGCGATGCGAAGACGTTGATGAGGCTGACAACGTCCTGCCGGTTGTGGTCGACGATGGGCTTTAAGAACCCGGCGTTGCCGGTGCGCAGGTACTCGTAGTAGAACTCGGGCACGAGTTCGCCGGGCAGGTCGGTTTCGCGGCTGATGCCGAGGATGCTCTGCTCAATCGAGCGGAGCGAGCAGCCTTCGAGTTCCCCGCGCCAGGCCCGGCGGCAGAAGTGGAGCAGGTCGAAGTGAACCCCGGGCTGCTTGAGTCCGATGCCATAGTAGGCGGAACGGCCGGTGAGGAACGGAAGGTCGAACGACTTGCCGTTGTAGGTGACGAGCACGCGGTGTTCCGCGACCTGCCGGTTCACCTCGGCGAGCAGCGCCAGCTCGTCGGGAAAGTCGCGGACAACGTACTGGTCCACAGTGATGGTATTGTCCGGGCCAAGCCGGGCGATACCGGCCACGACCAGCGGCTGGCCGGCAAACAGGCCCATGGTTTCAAGGTCGAGGAAGAGGAAGTCCGAGTCGGCGTGCAGGCCGGAGAGGCCGAGGACCGACGGATGCGACTTGGACAGGCGCGCGCCGATGACCTCGGTCAGTTCCTCGGTGCTCCCGGCTTCGAGCAGCTCGCGGATACGCTTGGACTCGCCGCTGAACCGGGGATGGTTCTCAAGGTCGGCAAGGGTCTTGAAGCCCTGCTCCTTCAGCCGCGCCTGGGTCTTGCTGCGGATGCCACGGATAAGGCTAACCGAACCGAGCAGGTCCTTGCGGGTTCTTCCGGCGTCGCCACGGCGCAGGCCTCCCCGCGACGTGGCGGTCAGGCGGTAGCAGGAGCCGAAGTCGTTCTCGACAACGTCGCCCGGCATGACTTTCTCAAACGGCATGCCCTCGTAGTCGCGCCGCAACTGTTCCCTGAAGGCGGAAACGGTGTCCGGCCGGCCGTCTGAGTCCGGGTCAACGTCGGGCTCGTACTTGTCCGGGTCGAATGTGCGCACGGACAGATTATGATGCGCGAGGACGGAAGGTCAAGGAGACGGAGGGGAATTCACCACAAAGACACCAAGACACGAAGTGGAGCGGAACCGAAGGCTGATTCAAGTTCTGGGCAGCCGCCACCAGCAGCGCCGCAGGCCGAGGCCGGAGACCGCGACCGAGTCGGGGCGGAAGCCGGCGTCGAGCAGCGGCGTCTCCGCGAGTGGCGGGACCAGGGGAGAGCACTCCACGACAAGAACGCTCGCAGCCACGCGCAGCAGTTCGGCGGTTACGAGTTTCGAGTTACGAGTTTCGAGTTCAGGATAGGACCCGATGACGGCCAAGTCAACGGACGAAGAGGGAAGAGGGAGAGAGGGAGTAAGGGAGGAGCGAAGGAGGCGGAAGCGGCGGACTCTTTCCAAGGCGGCTTTGCGCTCGATGTAGCGGGCGATGGTCTCGTCGGGCTCAAGCACATAGACGCCGGCGGATTTGCGACAGCGGCATATCGTGACGGTCGTGCCGTCGCCGGCCAGCAGGAAGCGGGTCTGCCAGAGGCGGAACCGCTTGGCGACAATCGAGAAGTCCCAGTCCTGCCAGGGGAGGGCGTCGTAGAGCGGAGGAGCCTTGGCGCGGAGGAGTTCGTACGCATAGTGGGTGACCAGGCGCTGTTGCGCAGCCAGAACTTCGGCCAGCGACGGGCTTGCTGCAAGCCAGCAGTGTGAGTTTGCAGTAAGTAACAGC
>CAIVTL010000466.1 GCA_903908785.1 Caldifarciminota bacterium
AGAATCATCAACACCGTTGCGCTGGTCGCCCTCGCACTGGTCAGTGTCGCCGCAGCGACGCAACGCCTGGTTCCGTTGCCGTACTTGAGCATTCAAAGCGCCATTATCGCGCGGGGGGGGGGGGGATTTCGGGGACACAATACTTAACTCCCTTGACATCGGGGCGCACTCAAGGGTGAGATGCAACACTGACGGATTCTTGCTTCCACGATGGGATATATTAATGGCGTGCCGGGATATGTCAAGCAGCGGTGCGGGCGCGTCTCGGCTATGTGGGACACGCGGGATTAGTACGGTCGACTCGTGCCGAACGGGGTCTATTTCGTGCGAGTAGCGCAGGCCCAAGCGCAAGCTCACGCCGTGTGCAAGGTCATCGTGAAACGGTAGACAGCCAACGGCTTACAGCCTACAGCTTACAGCCTACAGCTAACAGCCTCCCGGATTGCAGATTCCTGACTGACGGCCAAGAACGACTGACGGCTGACTGCGGCGGGCAACCGAGCCGTAACACCAAACCCCGGACTCTAAAGCCCACGCCGGGCGCGGGAAATCATGAATCCCAAACCCCAAATCCCAAGAGCGATTCTCGATTGGCGGGCGGTGGTTCTCCCGATTGGCGATTGACGATTTCCTAGTGCTGGAGTCGGGCGGTGGTCCATCCGGGGCTTGAGAATCCGGTCGGTTCCGGTTCTGGGTATCTGAGTGCGTCCGTCCGAGCCGATATTGTCCGAGAGCAGGTCTGGCGGGCCGATGCCGGGCCCGTTCTTCGGAGGGAACCGCGTGCGTGACGTTGGTAACCCTGGTCGGCAACTACTAGTTCCGCCCCCGGAACTCCCCAGAAGTCTTTCGAAGTAATTCCTGAACAACCATGCACGAATGACGAATGGAAGGGCGTTGAAAGAAGGCGGGGTCCGAGCCGACCGGGAAAAGAGCATAACGTCTGTATCATCAGCAGGTTCGGAGTGTGCGCAAGTCAGGAAGACCAAGGGTAGGGGTCGCTTAGGGGGCTATACCTTCCGAAGCAATTCGATAACCAGCCGAAGAGACAATGACTGGTACGTGAACTGCTACAACCAGCGGAACGACGACGGGTTCGGCTTCTGGAATGACTTCTGGAACGGCTTCCGGAACAGCGCGCGTTCCGGCGCCGGATGCAGCGTAGGGTTCAGGTTGCGGTCGAGGTGGAGATATGGGTTGAGATTCAGGTGAAGACGCAGGTCGAGACACAGGTCAGGATACGCTGACCGACACGGCGCGGGATACGAGGTGAGATACGGCAAGGGACACAAGGCACTTTTCGATGAGCGTTCCTGCGGGCTTTCGTGCACCCGGTGGGCGCGAGTTTGCAGTGACCAGTTTGCGGTCTGCAGGTCGCAGTCAATGTCCAAGCCCCAAGCGCCAATGACCATTCAGGGCCGAATGACCGAATGTCGGTCCTTGTCACGCCTTTCGAGTTGGAGTGGGAACTCTATCTGCGTCCCTCTGCGCAATGTGCGGATGCTCTTTCTTCCCGTAGTTCTGCATTCTGGTATCTGCTCTCTGGATTCTGCTATGTCTAGGTTCTGTATCTGTGTTCATCCGTGTTGGCCGCTGCGGCCCCTGTCCGACAGTGCATCTGTGGTTCCACGTGATTCGGCCGCGGTTCTTCGCGGCTGCGAACTGCTTGACATCGGCGCCGGACGCAGGACGATATATGAACAATGGCCCAGATACAGGCTGTGAAAGCCGGCAGGCTGAAGCCGCGGGCGGTGCTGCTTGCCGCGGGCATCGTGGCGCTGGCCGGGCTTTCGTACCTGCCGACGTTGCGATATGACTTTGTCTGGGACGACAAGGCGCTGATTGTCGAGAACCAGGACCTTCTGGCTCCGGCCCCGTTCGGGTTCTTCGGCCAGAGCTTCACGCACTGGTGGGCGAAGCAGGGACTTGTGCCCAACAGTTACTACCGGCCGCTGGTGGTTTCGAGCTTCTGGCTGGACCGGAAGCTGTGGGGCGCGCGGCCGTTCGGTTTCCATCTGACTAACTTGCTGTTGAACTGCGGGGTCGGCGTGCTGGTGGTGCTGCTGCTGGCCGAGATGCTGGCCTCGTTCTGGCCGGTGTTGCTCGGAGGGCTGGCGTTTGCTCTGCACCCGACGCACGTTGAATCCGTGGCATTTGTGTCCGACCGCACCGACCTGATGATGGCGTTTTTCATTCTGCTTGCCTTTCTCGCGCTGCTGCGGCTGCGGCGGCGGCCATCAGCAGGCATGCTCGTTCTGGTCGTGGTGTCTTTTGCCGCCGCGCTCTTGTGCAAGGAGGCAGCGGTCCTGTTTCCGGTGCTTGCACTTCTCCTTCTTATCCCCGAGTTTCGACAGAAGGCCCGGCGCGGGCGCGTGCTGGTGCTCGTCGGCACGATGGCGGCAGTCGTGGTCGCGTATCTAGTCGCAAGGGCGGCGGTACTGACGGGCAGCGCCCCGGCCTGGGGTGCAATCGGTCCGGGCCAGCGGTTCATGCTCGCGGTCAATGCGTTCGGCCGGTATGCGTTCATGTCCGTGGTTCCATTCGACCGCCGCGTCCAATTCTCCGACCCGCAGGCGCTGGCCGCGTTCGGCTGGCCGACCGTCGCGGCCGCCGTCGCACTCGCCGGATTGGCTTGGATGGTGGTTCGATTCCGGCGCAGGCCGGCGGGAATCGGCAGCCTGTGGTTTTTGCTGTTCATTCTGCCGGCGTGCAACCTGGTCCCGCCCGGGCCATCGTTCCTTTCACAGCGGATGCTCTACCTGCCGACCGTCGGAACCGTGCTGGCGGTCGCCGCGCTCGGGATGACGCTCCGGCGCGGGCGGCAGGTTCTGGCGGTACTCGCAGTACTCTATGTCGGCGTGATGGGGCTAGGCGCAGTCCGTTCCCTGCCGGTCTGGAGGAATGAGCTGAGCCTGCACACGACCATGGTCGCACAATCTCCGAATGACGGGCAGGCAAGGTTTGACCTCGCGCGCGTTTTAAAGGCGGGCGGGGCCCGGCAGGGCGCGGCGCGCGAGCTCCGCCGGGCGGCCGGGTTGCTGCCGGGTTCGGCCGAGGTGCATTCCGAACTGGGCCGCGTGCTTGAGGATCTTGGCACGCTGGGCGGTGCCGATTCAGCGTTGCGCCGGGCCGTGACACTTGCCCCGGGCGATGCCCATGTCTGGACCAGCCTGGGCGACGTGTTGTTGGAGGAGGGAGATGCCGGCGGCGCGGCAGGGGCCTATCGCCGGGCGCTGGGCATCGACCCGAACTCCGCCCTGGTCCACAACAACCTGGGAGTAGCCTGGCAGCAGGCCGGAGACCTGCATGGCGCCGAGGGCGAATACCGTCAGGCACTCGGGCTGCAGCCGGACCTGGCGTTGGCCCGCAACAACCTGGGAGAAATGCAGGCACGCCGGGGCAGCCGGGATTCGGCCCTGGTTGAATTCCAGCGCGCGCTGCAGAGCCGGCCGGACTATGCGCTGGCACGGTTCAATGCGGGAGTGGCACTTCAGGCCCTGGGCAGGGCGGAAGAGGCCCGAGTTGCCTTTGAGCAAGTGCTCAAGCAGGACCCGCATTTCCCGGGCGTGGCCGAGCGACTCCGTGCTCTGCCTCGGACAGATTCACGTTGACACTCCCAGGCTACCGCCTATAATCTGCTGACAAGGGCGATTAGCTCAGTCGGCTAGAGCGCCTCCCTTACACGGAGGAGGCCATCTGTTCAATTCAGATATCGCCCAGTAACGTAAGTCTAGGCAATTCAGCCCATTAGGTAGGTCTGCCGCGGCTGGTCGGCTATGTGCCGTATCGGCTGGGAGAATCCAAGCCCGTCTGTTCGGGTCTAAAACATTGGAAGGTTACTCATTTGCAGGAGTTAGGTAGTGTTTCACACGTGCCCAAACTGCCGGGTGCCGACGCCGCTGCAGTAGTGTGGCCGTCCGCCGAGGGCCGATGAAGCCTGAGGCGGGCCGTAGTGTTGAACCAGAACTCACAACATCCAAGGAGGAGTTATGAAGATAAGACCGCTACAGGATAGAATCCTGGTCGAGCGCATCGAAGAGGAAGTCAAGAAGGGTGGAATCATCATTCCCGATTCCGCCAAAGAGAAGCCCCAGCAGGGTAAGGTGATTGCCGCCGGGCCGGGTCGGATTGATGAAAAGGGCGCCCGGATTCCCATGGAAGTCAAGAAGGGCGACACCATTCTGTTCGGCAAGTACTCCGGCAACGAGATACGCATCGGCGAGGAAGAACACCTCATCATGCGCGAGGACGACGTGCTCGCGGTGATTGAGAAAGAAAGCAAGTAAGGAGGAGCGAGCATGCCTGCCAAAGATTTGAGATTCGAAGACGAAGCCAGACGAGCGATTCTGCGCGGCGCCCAGCAATTGGCGCACGCAGTGAAGGTGACCCTCGGACCGCGGGGCCACAATGTCATCATCGACAAGAAGTGGGGCTCACCGACCATTACCAAGGACGGTGTGACCGTGGCCAAGGAAGTCGAGCTGGAGGACAAGTTCGAGAACATGGGCGCCCAGATGATAAAGGAAGTGGCGTCCAAGACTTCCGACGTCGCCGGCGACGGCACGACGACCGCGACGGTGCTGGCCGAAGCCATCTACCGCGAGGGGCTGAAGAACGTGACCGCCGGCGCCAATTCGATGGCGCTGAAGCGCGGCGTTGACCTGGCGGTCGACGCGGCTGTGGCTGAACTCAAGAAGATGTCGAAGAAGACCGCCGGCCGTGAAGAAATCATGCAGGTCGCGGCCATCTCCGCCAACAACGATAAGGACATCGGCAAGCTGATTGCCGACGCGATGGAGAAGGTCGGCAAGGAAGGCGTGATTACGGTCGAAGAGGCGAAGTCGGTCGAGACGACGCTCGAGGTCGTAGAAGGCATGCAGTTCGACCGCGGCTACCTGTCGCCGTACTTCGCGCTGGAGCCGGGCACGACCACGGCACAGAACCCGAAGATGGAAGCGATTCTCGAGGACACGCTGGTCCTGCTCTATGAGAAGAAGATCTCATCGATGCGCGACCTGCTGCCGGTGCTCGAGAAGGTCGCCCAGAAGGGCAAGCCGATCCTGATTATCGCCGAGGAAGTTGACGGCGAGGCGCTGGCTGCCTTGGTCGTGAACCACATCAAGGGTACGCTGCGCTGCTGCGCCGTGAAGGCGCCGGGCTACGGCGACCGTCGCCGGGCGATGCTCGAGGACATCGGCGTGCTGACCGGGGGCCGGCTGATTTCCGAGGACCTCGGCATCAAGCTGGAGAACGTCCAGGTTTCGGACCTCGGCGTCGCCAAGCGCGTCGTGATTGACAAAGAGAACACGACCATCGTCGAGGGCGCGGGCAAGAAGGCCGACATCACCGGCCGTATCGACCAGATTCGGAAACAGGTCGAGGAGACCAAGTCCGACTACGACAAAGAGAAGCTGCAAGAGCGG
>CAIVTL010000467.1 GCA_903908785.1 Caldifarciminota bacterium
AAAGGCCAAAGCGGTAAGACCGAGTCGTCCCGCCTTCAGACTTTCTCTTTGCCTTGTCCCTGGTACTTCTCTCGCTCGGCCATCGGGCTGTCCGGAAAACGGTGGTTGTCGGGCGGTTGAAGAAGCCGCCTCTTGTCATTCTGAGCGTAGCGAAGAATCTTCGCGATGATGATACTACGAGGTTTAGAAGACCCTTCACTTCGTTCCGGGTGACATGAATGGGGTTTTTCAACCGCCCCGTTGTCCCGGGTTTCGCCTACCTCGCTATCACGATCCTCGTGGCCGCGGGCCGCTGGGAAACGAAGTATACACCCGGTGCGAGTTGCCCAACGTCATTCGCGCCGGGCTTCAGGTCGAGCACTTTCCGTCCGCTGATATCCAGCAGCTCGCCACTCGCCCCTCGCTTCTCGCCTCTCGCTTCCAGAAACAGCATGTTGCTGACGACCGTCGGGCCGGGATTCAACGTCCCGCGGCCATCGTTCGTCGTTTCCTCGATTCCTCCGCTCATACTGTCGCGGAGGACCGCGACTATCCCCTGCTCCTTGTCGGCAGCATAGACCCGGTTCTGCAGCGGGTTCCAGGTGAAAGCGCACGGCTCGGGGGCTTCGCCGGTGAGGTGGATGGTCTTAATCACCTGGTCGCTGGCGCAGTCGATTACGGTCACGTAGCCGTACGAGTAATGCGCGCAATAGAGCTTGTTGTTAATCCGGTCGTGGCAGAGGGCACCCGGCTCCGACAAGGTGGCAATTGTGGCAATCACGCTGTTGTTCGCGCCGTTAATCACGGTCACCGTCGTGTCGCCGGTGTTGGCGCAATAGACCTTGTTATCGGCCGAGTCGCAGGCAAGGGCCGTGGGTGCATATCCCACGGTGACCGTCGTGATGACGCTGTTGCTCCCGCCGCCAATCACGGTCACGGTATTATCGCCGCTGTTCACGCAATAGACCTCGTCGTTGGCCGGGTTCCAGCATATCGCTTTGGGCATGCCGCCCACGGGAACCGTGGCGATAAGGTTGTTACTCGCCCCGTCAATCACGTACATGCTGTCGTTCGAGTTGGTTGCGCAATAGACCTTATTGTCGGCCCGGTTGCAGCCGAGGACCTCCGGCCACATTCCCACCGAGTCCGTGGCGACAACCAGGTTGGTCTCGCCATTAATCACGCTCACGGTCGAGCTAGCGGAGTTTGCGCAATAGACCTTGTTGCTCGTTGGATTGTAGCAGACGGCCCAGGGATAATTCCCAACTATCACCGTGGCAATCACCGAGTCGCCCGCGCCGTCAATCACGGTCAAGGTGGTATCGCCGTAGTTCATGGCATAGACCCTGTTGTCGGTCGAATTGTAGCAAACGTCTTGAGGGCCGCTTCCGACGGGCAGCGTCGTAATCACCGCGTTGGCCTCACCGTCGATTATGGTCACCGTGTTTTCGCTGCGGTTCGCGCAGTAGACCTTGTTGTCGGTCGAATTGTAGCAGAGCGCGCGCGGCCCGGCTCCGACTACGAGCGAATCCTCCAGCCACTGCGCCGGCAGCGTGCCGACAGTCGCAGAGCACAGAGTCAGAGTGATGAACAGAGAGAGTCTCATGTAGCTTCCTTTCGTTAGAAGACGTTAGCGCGCCGGTGCGGAGAAGTCAATGCAAAGCCCGGAAACCGACATGAAACCGCCAGGAGCGCCAAGAACGCTAAGAGGACTGTCATTCCGACCGGAGCGAAGCGGAGTGGAGGGATCTCTCAGGACTGCCGCAGGTTACGCAGACGACGCGAAGCGTCGCCCTGAGCGACCAAAGGGAGTCGAACGGGTCTCTTAGAGAGTGGACGGCCAAGAGGGCTGTCATTCCGAGTGAGTCCTACGCACTGTCCGACAGGGGCCGCCAAGGCCAACGAGGAATCTCTCAGCCTCCGCTACTGGACACTGGAAACTGGGAACTGGTCACTCGCGCGCGGCGCGTGGACTATCCACAGATTACGCGGATTCCACAGATTTCCGGCACACGGAATACGGTTCACGGTGTACGGGCTGCGGCCCGAACCAGCCGCAGACGACGCAGATGCTCGGAGTCCGAGACCGCTTGGTGTCATGGTGGTTCAATAGCGGATTTGGGGGCGCTTGCGGTTCGTTGACGACGTTCGCGGCCGGTGTACAATTCCCTCGTGTCAGTGCCCGCGTTTGACGGCGATGAAAGGAGTATATGAAACGGATAACTGTAGTCACAAGCATCATTGTCCTGGCCTGCGGCATCCTCGCAGCCGATGAGCAGCCGGGCTTCCGCAATACTGACCTCAAGGTTGTCATTGTCCTCTCGCTCGCCAATGGTTGGGTATGGACACACCCCAATATCGGTCCGGCATGGGTGGCTGACGACCTGCTCGAATGCCTGAACAGCGCCGGCGCCGCGGACGGCGTCACCTTCACGGAGGCGAACGGCGTACAACCCAACCTCCGCATCGATGTCCTGCTCACTCAAGCGACGGAGGGCACGACGCAGATAACGATGACAGCAAGCGTGTCCGGACTCGGACGAGGGCACCTCTTCGACGCGAGCAGCGGTCAATCGCCCTTCACGACGGAGGAGGATGCCGTCCAGGCTCTGGTGGACGACACATACCGCTGGATTAGCCAGGGTTGGACGTACCCCGGGACGCCGCAGACGGACTATGGAACGCCAAGCTACAGCTATGGTGGCTCGGGTTCGAACAAACCCGGCGTCTTCGGCCTGGGCTTTTCCGTTGCCCGGGGCGCAGGTATGTTCGCGGGCTATGCCTCTCTCCAACCCATCGACCTGCTGGGCATCGAGTTCGACTACGGCTCGCAGCCCTGTGTGACGTCCGCCGGCGGAACGCAGGTCACAGTGTGGCCGGGCATGCTCAGTGCCAAGCTGCAGCTCTACGGCGGCCGCCGCTCGAGGTCGAGCCAGGTCGGCTTCGAGGCCGCGGCCGACTGGGCCGAGCAGGCAGGATGGGGCGGGCACGGCGCGTTACTGCTCCGGCTCAGGCCGGACCCGCACTTCAGCGTGGACATGAATCTCGGGGCGGGTCACTTCTTCAAACCAGAGTCGGCCACGGCCATTTACGAGGCGCGCCTCGCGAAGAAGCTCGGCTACTTCCCAACCGACCTCAAGCTGGGGTTCATCGGGCAGATGCCCAACTATCTCGTGGGCGGCATCGGCTTCAGCCTCTGCTTCTGAACCCCGCGACCCGCTCATACGGGTAGGCGCTGCGTCCTCGCGCGCGGCAGTCATCGCACCTGCCGAAGCTCTCATCAAAGCTGCCATGATTGTTCCCCGGAAAGCGTCTCTGAGACCGTCTTCAAAGGCGCGGGCGAAAGCGTGGCATAATGCAACGGCGAACGCGTCCGTCATCGCTTCGCGACAAACTCACGCACAACCTCGCGCCAAAGCTCGCGAAGAAGTCCCGTCCATCGCCCGGTTCAAACCTCGCGTCAGAGTTCTCGCCGAAACTCTACCTGAACCTTAACCTCAACCTCGCTCCAAAGCCCGGTCGAAAGCGGCAGGGGGAGTAGGGGAGGATAGAAGCCGGAAATTGTGAATAGTGAATTGAGAATGGAGAACTTAGGACACTTTTGGGATGGTCGGGGAATGTATGCTATAGTATACACACAGAGACCTGAGAACGAGCCGCAATCCGCGCCGTTCGCGTCCCGTGTTCGCCCTCTTCATTCATCATTCCGCGTTCACAGCTCATCGTTCCCCGGCCATCACCTGCCAACTGCAAACCGACGCCGAGTCGCCCCTTCGTTCTGCTTGTCATTCTGAGCGCACCCGGAGCCGAAGCCCTGAGCGGAGCGAAGGGGAAGAATCTTCGGTCGCTCAGAGCTTGCCCTGAGCCTGTCGAAGGGGCAAGCTCTGACGCCGAGGGAAGGGTCTCTCATGTCTGGCTTGTCCCAGTGCCCGCTGTCATCGCTTGCTCCAGCCCCTGCAACAGCGCCCGCTCCAGCGCCCGCAACAGGTCAATCAACAGCAACCGCTCCAGCCCTCGCAACGGCACCTGCACCACCGAAACTTCCAGCCGCCGAACGGCGCTTACGGTTCGCCACGCGAAACGCTTATCCTATCATCCGTGGACCGCAAGCCGCAGGCTCTCTTGCGTTCTCTGCGCTGCTTGACACGGACCCTATTTCGGGCTTAAACTCCGGCGTGATTTGTCGGGAGTCCACTACCGCCCTGCTCGCGACACGCTGTCGAACAAGACCTGTGAGGTGAACCATGCCTAGCCACCACGAACTAGCGGAATTCATCTGGAAGATCGCCGACATCCTGCGCGGGCCGTACCGGCCGCCGCAGTATGAGCGTGTCATGCTGCCCATGACCGTGCTGCGTCGGTTCGATTGCGTGTTGGCCCCGACCAAGGCTAAGGTCCTGGCAGAGTACGAGAAACGGAAGGGCGGCAAGGTCAGCGACGAGGCCCTCGACTCGGTCCTGAACAAAGCTGCCGGGCAGCGCTTTCACAATCGATCCCCGCTTACGTTCGAGAAGCTGAAGGGCGACCCGAACGACATCGAGAAGCACCTCGTGTCGTACTACAAGGGGTTTTCCTCGAATGTCCGGACCATCTTCGATTACTTCCAGTTTGAGGCCGAAATCGAGAAGATGCGCGAGTCGAATATCCTCTACCTTGTCGTGTCCAAGTTCTGCGATGTCGATCTCCACCCAGACCGCGTCCCGAATGCCCAGATGGGGCTGGTCTTCGAAGAGCTCATTCGCAGGTTCAACGAGAAGGCTAACGAGACCGCTGGCGACCACTTCACGCCACGAGACGTGGTCCGCCTGATGGTAAACCTGCTGTTCATCAATGACGACAAGTTGCTCGCCACGCCCGGCACTGTGCGCAAATTCCTGGACCCCGCCTGCGGCACCGGCGGCATCCCGGCCGAAGCGCAGAACTACCTCCGCGACCACCACGCTGAGGCCCGGCTGTTCGTGTATGGCCAAGACTACAACCCAAGGGCCTATGCTACCGCCGCGTCCGATATGCTCATCAAACAGGTTGACCACAATGGCAGCGGCGACAACATCCGCTTCGGCGATACGCTCACCCACGACCAGTTTGAAGGCGAGACATTCGACTACTTCGGCACGAACCCGCCGTTCGGGGTTAAGTGGGAGAAACAGCAGGAATTCATAGAGGACGAATACGAGAAGAAGGGCTTCGGTGGCCGGTTCGGAGCCGGACTACCGCGCATCAACGACGGTGCGCTGCTCTTCCTTCAACACATGATTCGAAAGTTCGAGCCGGTGTTGCCGGACAAGCAAAAGCATGGCTCCCGCCTCGCGATTGTGTTCAGTGGTTCGCCGCTATTCACCGGCGGTGCAGGTTCGGGCGAGAGCGACATCAGGAAGTGGATAATCGAGAACGACTGGCTCGAAGCCATCATCGCCATGCCTGAGAGGATGTTCTACAACACCGGCATCGGCACGTACATATGGATAGTCACCAACCGCAAAGAAAAGAGGCGCAAAGGCAAGATTCAGCTTGTGGATGCCCGCGAGTTATGGGCGCCCGGCGGCAGTGAAGAAGAGAGGCGGAACCTCGGAGCCAAGAGCCGCCACCTGTCGGGCAAGAACACTGAGGACATCGTACGTCTCTATGGTCGGTTTGCCGTCACCGACACTTCCCAGGTTTTCGACAATGCCGACTTCGGCTACACCAGAGTCACGGTTGAGCGGCCGCTCAGGCTGCGCTACCGGATGACGACAGAGAACAAGGCACGGTTCCTCGATGCCTGCCCGCACCTGCTCGACGACGTGCAGGCGATAGACAAGACGCTTGGACGCGAGCCCCAGCGCGACTGGGACGAAGTCTGGCAGCGCATCCTGATTCTTCTGCACGAACGCCGCTCGTCGTGGAAGAAACCCGAGCGCAACCTGTTCCGCAACGTCTTCACCGCGAAAGGCTCTGAAGCAGAGCCGGTACGCGAAGAAGGCAGCGACGGCGGCTTCGAGCCCGACCCCGACCTGCGCGACACCGAGAACGTCTCGCTCAAAGAGGACATAGACGCCTACTTCAAGCGCGAGGTCCTGCCGCATGTTCCCGATGCTTGGATGGATCGGTCCAAAGACAAGGTCGGCTACGAAATCAACTTCAACCGCTACTTCAACAGGTACTCCCCGCCTCGGTCGCTAGAGGATATAGATGCGGACCTCAAGAAGGCGGAGGCGGAAACAGTCAAGCTGCTGAAGGACGAAACGGAACGCCGCGAACTGATCACGAGTGTGGTCACGCGAGGCCTAGATCCAAGCGTTCAGCTCAAGGACAGCGGTGTAGAGTGGCTCGGGAGAATCCCTGCGCATTG
Source organism: Caldifarciminota bacterium (assembly GCA_903908785.1). Taxonomy (GTDB): domain Bacteria; phylum Hydrothermota; class Tepidihabitantia; order Tepidihabitantales; family Tepidihabitantaceae; genus UBA2258. The sequence continues at coordinate 6,311 of CAIVTL010000467.1, forward strand.
GGGGGTTAGGAAGCTCAAGTACTTGGTCAGTTTCACCGGCGGCGGTACCCCATCAAAGGGAAACGCGTCGTACTGGACCGGCGACATTCCTTGGGCTTCGCCCAAGGACTTCGGGCCAGCATTCATCTCAGACACGGAAGATCACATCAGCCGCGAGGCTTTGGATGAGAGCGCAACAACGATCGTCCCTGCTCGCTCGGTCATCATAGTATTCAGGTCCGGCATTCTCAAGCACACCATTCCCGTGGCGATCAACACAGTGCCACTTGCTTTGAACCAAGATCTGAAGGCCCTGATTCCCAAGTCGGAGGGGCTCGACGTCGGCTACTTGAGGGGAGTGATAGACGGCTGCCAAGATAGACTTCTTCAAGAATGGCGCAAAGTGGGGGCAACCGTGGAGAGCCTGGAACTCGACCTGGTCGCGAACAGCGCATTTCCGCTGCCGCCTTGGCACGAGCAATTGGCAATTGAAGCCCTCCTGGAACGCGAGGCTGCTAGGTTTGACGCCGCGTGCGCGGCGGCGGAGCGGACGATTGGACTGCTGAAAGAACGCCGCGCGGCCCTGATCTCGGCGGCGGTGACGGGGCAGATAGATGTAGCGGGGAGCGCAGATTCTCGCTAGAATGCAGACATGACCAGAGTCGAGGTCGCTCCGAAAGTCCTGAACTGGGCGATTGAGCGAGCCGGCTTCACCCCTGGTGAGCTCGCTCAGCGCATCCCCCAGCTTCCGGCTTGGACGCGCGGCGAGCCACACCCGACACTGAAGCAGCTTGAAGGATTCGCCAAGGCAACCCACGTACCTCTTGGCTACCTGTTCCTTCCGGAGCCGCCGGTCGAGACCGTGCCGATTCCCGACTTCCGTACGGTCGCCCGCACGCGGGTCAGACGTCCGAGCCCGGATCTGCTCGACACTCTCTACATCTGCCAGCAACGTCAGGAGTGGTACAAGGATTTCGAACGGGCCATGGGCGGCAGGCCGCTTGAGTTCGTCGGCTCGGTGAAGGTCTCTCAGAACGCGGTCCCGATCGCGGCGGCTATCCGTCACGCTCTCGGGTTCGACGTGGAGGAGCGCAGACGCATGCCGTACTGGACCGATGCGCTGCGCAGCTTCATAGCGCAAGCTGATGATCTGGGCGTGCTGGTGATGGTAAGCGGCGTCGTGGGCAGCAACAATCGGCGCAAGCTCAACCCGCGGGAGTTTCGTGGATTCGCCCTGGCCGACGGCATCGCTCCGCTGGTTTTCATCAACGGTGCCGACACCAAGGCCGCGCAGATGTTCACGTTGGCACATGAGCTGGCACACATCTGGCTCGGTCAGTCCGCCCTCTCCGATTCGCAGGCATACGTGTTACCGGACCATGAGGTCGAGCGGTGGTGCAATCAGGTGGCCGCCGAACTGCTCGTGCCGCTGGACCTTTTCCGCGACGAGTACAACCGACGCGCCGAGTTGCGGGAAGAGACCGACCGTCTAGCGCGGCGCTTCAAGGTCAGCACGCTGGTTGTCCTGCGCCGGATTCACGATGCCGGCGGGCTCACGTGGGACGACTATCTGGCCGCGTACGGTGAGGAACTTGAGCGCCTGCTCGCGCTCCCGCGCGGAAGCGGAGGCAACTTCTATCTGACGCTGGGCGCACGGGCCAGCAAGCGGTTCGCCCGCGCTCTGGTGGTCAGCACGCTGGAAGGTCGGTCTTCCTTCACGGAGGCCTTCCGGCTTCTCGGGTTCAAGAAGATGACGACTTTCGAGGACTTGCAGCGCAGCCTGGGTATGGGTGTCTGATGGCCTACGTCCTCGATGCCAACGTGTTCATCGCGGCGAAGAATCTGCATTACGGGCTGGACTTCTGTCCGGCCTTCTGGGACTGGCTCGTCGAGAACAATGCTGCTGGCCTGGTGTTCAGCATCGAGAAGGTCGGAGACGAGGTGCGCGCCCTTGCGGATGAGTTGTCGGCATGGGCCGGGGCACGCGGAGCCGGTTTTTTTCTGCGACCCGACGCGGCGGCCGTTCCATCACTGGCCGCTGTGAGCGCCTGGGCGACCGGCCAACGCTACGAGCCCGCAGCTGTTAGCACCTTTCTCCAGCTAGCTGACTACTACCTCGTCGCGCAGGCCCACGCCGGCCGGCACACGGTTGTGACGCACGAGGTTCCTTCGGCCTCGGTTCGCAAGATCAAGATCCCGGACGCCTGCATTGGCCTCGGCGTCAAGTGCGTGACGCCGTACGAGATGCTCCGCACCGAGAGAGCGCGGTTCATCCTGGGTCCGCGTCCGTGAGTAGCACGTCCGAAGCCGCCTTCGAGTCCGTAATCGAGTCGCATCTGCTGGCGAACGGGTACGTTGCCCTGAGCCGTGACGGGTTCGACCCGAACCGTGGCATTTTCCCTGAGTCTGTGCTAGCCTTCATCCGCGAGACGCAGTCAAAGGAGTGGGCCAAGTTGGAGGCTCTGCACGGCGACAAGACCGGTGAACAGGTTCTCAGCGACCTGTGCAAGTGGATGGATGCCAACGGCTCACTTGCGACGTTGCGCCACGGATTCAAGTGCTACGGAAGGACTCTGCGCGTGGCATTCTTCAAGGCTGCGCACGAGTTGAACCCGGAACTGGAGGCCCGCTACGCCGCGAACCGGGTCGGCATCACCCGGCAACTGCACTTCTCAACTGCACATCCGGACAAGTCCGTAGACGTGACCATCAGTTTGAACGGCATTCCGGTCGCCACCGTGGAACTGAAGAACCAAATGACTGGGCAGACTGCGGAAGATGCGGTTAAGCAGTACCAGCGCGACCGGGACCAACGCGAGCCGGTCTTTGAGTTCAAACGCCGAACCCTGGTGCATTTCGCGGTTGATACCGAAGCCGTGTTTATGACGACACGGCTGGCAGGCACTGCCACGTACTTTCTGCCGTTCAACAAGGGCTACAACAACGGGGCCGGGAACCCACCCGACCCGGCCGGTAGGACGTATCGCACCGCATATCTCTGGGAGGAGGTGCTGCAGCGAGACAGCCTGCTCGACCTGCTGGCGCGGTTCATACACCTCCAGTCGGACGAGAAGCGCGACGACCAGGGCCGCAAGGTGAAGAAAGAGACTATGATATTCCCGCGCTACCATCAGTTGCAGGCGGTGCGGCTGCTGGTGGAGGCGGCTCGGAGCGAAGGGGCTGGATACAACTACTTGATTGAGCATTCGGCCGGAAGCGGGAAGAGCAACACGATTGGCTGGCTGGCGCACCGGCTGTCCTCGCTGCATGACGCGCAGAACCAGCGCGTCTTCGACAGCGTGGTCGTGGTGACTGACAGGGTCGTGCTCGACCAGCAGATGCAGGACACAATATACCAATTCGACCACACGCGGGGCGTGATACAGAAGATCGACGAGGACTCCAGACAACTCGCCGAGGCGCTGGAGAACGCGGTTCCGATTATCATCACCACACTCCAGAAGTTTCCATTCGTATCACGTCATCTGCTCAAGATGGCCGAGGAACGCGGCGCGACAGGCACGGGCAGGCTCCAGACCCGGCGTTGCGCGGTCATAGTTGATGAGGCGCATAGCTCGCAGGGCGGCGAGACTGCAACCGACCTCAAGGAAGTGCTGGGCGGAGAAGACCTGCACGAAGAGGCCAAGAAACGGGCAGCCGAAGATGGTCAGGAGGGCATGGAGGAGTTGTTCCGCAGCATGGCCAAGCGCGGCAGGCAGGCAAACCTGAGCTTCTTCGCGTTCACCGCCACGCCCAAGTACAAGACATTCGCGGTCTTCGGGCGCGACGGCGAGCCGACGCACCGCTATACCATGCGCCAAGCTATAGACGAGGGGTTCATCCTCGACGTGCTCAAGAACTACATCACGTACAAGGCGTACTACAGGTTGCTGAAGGCATGTGCCGATGACCCGAACGTTGAGAGGAAGAAGGCGGCACAGGCGCTGGCGCGATTCATGAAGCTGCACCCGCACAACATCGCCCAGAAGACCGAGATAATGGTCGAGCACTTCAACGCCGTAACCCGGCATCGAATTGGCGGGCGCGCCAAGGCTATGGTTGTGACCGGCTCGCGGCTGGAGGCCGTGCGCTACAAGCAGAGTTTCGACGTGTATATCGCGGCGAAGGGCTATGCCATCAAGACGCTGGTGGCGTTCTCGGGCACGGTGCAGGACGACAAGCTGGAGGCTGTGACCTACACGGAAGAGGGCATGAACCTCGGCATCCGCGAGAAGGAACTGCCGGAGAAGTTCGCCACGCCAGAATATTCCGTTCTGCTCGTAGCCGAGAAGTACCAGACCGGGTTCGACCAGCCGCTCCTGCACACGATGTACGTGGACCGGCGACTAGCCGGCATTCAGGCGGTGCAGTCGCTGTCCCGGTTGAACCGCATCCATCCGCTGAAGGAAGACACGTTCGTCCTGGACTTCGTGAACGACCGAGAGGAGATCCGCGAGGCGTTCAAGGTCTACTACGAAGGCGCGGAGATGGGCGACGAGGTTGACCCGGCGCGAATGTACCAGCTTAAGGGCGAACTGGACGAGTCGGGCATCTACCTGGCCGAAGAAGTCGAACGGTTCTGTATGGTCTACTTCAAGCCGAAGCAGAGGCAGAGCCCGGCTGACCATCAAGCTATGAACGCCATCCTCGACCCGGCGGTGTCGCGCTTCAAGGCTTGGCGTGACCGGGATGAAGCCGAGGCCGAACTCTGGCGGGGCAATGTCGTGGCGTTCCGGAACCTCTATGCTTTCCTGAGCCAGGTTATCCCGTATCAGGATTCGGACTTGGAACGGTTGTACGTCTTCCTGCGTCATCTCGCGACTAAGCTCCCAAGACGACAGGGCGGACCCGGCTACCAGTTTGACGAGAGCGTGCGGCTGGATTATTACCGGCTTCAGAAGTTGAGCGAGGGTTCCATCTGCCTGAAGGACGGAGAGGCATCCCGCCTCGACGGGCCGTCTGAGGTCGGAAGCGGGCTGGTGCGCGATGAACCAATGGCTCTGTCGCGGTTGATAGACATCGTGAACGAGCGATTCGGGACCGACTTCAACCAGGCAGACCAGTTGTTCTTCGACCAGGTTGTGGAGGCCGCCATGACCGACGAGGCCATGAAACAGGCGGCTGCGGTGAACCCGGAGGACAAGTTCGAACTCGTGTTCAAGAACCTCCTTGAGACGCTCTTCGTAGAACGCATGGACCAGAACGAAGGCATCTTCGTCCGCTACATGAACGACCCGGCTTTCCAGAAGGTGGTTACCGAATGGCTGGCTCGCGAGGCGTATCGGAAACTGCGCGCCCAGCCAGCGAAGGAGGTTTGACACATGGCAAAAGTGAACTTCGGGGGGGGTAGGGACAGTCACCTATTAGAATCCGGGGGGCGAGGAGGCTTACGACATTCAACCCGATGCCCACCCTACGCGGCTGAGCCATCGGATGGCACCTGCCTGCGGGAGAGCATCATAATGAACCGCGGTTCCCGGTGATATGACTGGAATCCGGTGTCGGTAGCCGGATTGTGCGCGACGGGGGGCGGAGGTCGGAGTTGACAGACAGGCACCCGTGTCTTACATTGTACTACATATGAAATCAAGCACGCTCACCATTCGGCTGGACCCGGACCTCGACAAGCTGCTCTCCCGGGCAAGCCGCCGGTCCGGCAGGAACCGCAGCCAGGTAGCCCGGGAGGCCCTGCGCCGCCAGCTTCGCCTCAGCCAGTTCGAGCAACTGCGGCAGCGGGTAATGCCATTTGCCGAGGCACGCGGTTACCTGACGGACGAGGACGTGTTTACCGAAGTCTCTTGAGGGTCTTCGTTGACACCAATGTGCTGGTCGCCGCCGTGGCGACGCGTGGGCTGTGCGCCGACGTCCTGCGCACGGTTCTCGCTTCGCACGAGTTGGTGGTTTCGCAGCAGGTATTGGACGAGGTCAGCCGAGTCCTCCGGCTGAAGTTGGGCATCGGCCCGGGCCCGGCCGCCGACTTCGTCCGGTTGCTGCGCGAGGACGCGGACGTTGCCCCGGCCGCACAGTTTCCCAATGTCGTCTTGAACGACCGCGATGACCTGCCGATTCTGGGGGCGGCGATTGCAGCCCGGGCGGAGGTGTTCGTCACCGGCGACCGGGAACTGGTGGAGTTGGGAAACGTCGAGGGCATGCGGGTCGTGTCGCCCCGCCAGTTCTGGGAGGGGTTGAAGTCACGCCGGCAGCGGCGCGGCGGGGACAGGTAGCGGGGAATTAAGGACAGTCACCTATTAGAATCCGGGGGGCGAGGGCGCGCGCGGCCTCGCCGTGAGTTTCCAGTTGCCAGTTTGCAGTTGGCAGTTTGCAGTCCCGGAAACCCAACTTGGTGTTCTTGGCGAGCTTGGCGGTTCAGTCTTCCGCGTCCTACCACCAGCGCGGCATGATGAGCCTGCTTCGGCCGTAGCGGCCAAAGAAAAGGGGTTAGGGCATAGGTGTCAGGGGCTAGGGCGCGAACGAACTCAGCAGTTGGAAACCAGGGGCAAAAAGTCAGAAGTTTGGAGTTCGGAACCTTGGCGGTTCAACTGTCTGTCCGAGCCATCTGTACTACAAGGCCGCAACATCATTGTTTTCGCGACGATGTTTCTCTCCGCCGCCTCTGTCCTGAGGCCAATTGGGTCTTGAAAACCGTCGTCAAGTGCCGCCCCCCGGCGACGCAAGGCTCGGGTTCGAGCCGGGACTCAATCTGTGTCCATCTGCGTTCATCTGTGGTCGGTACTCTTCGGTCCTCGCCGTCCTAACCCAGAATCTGCGTAATCTGTGAAATCTGTGGATAGTCCTCTCCGTCTCCGCACTTCTGCATTCTGGTTTCTGGTCTCTGAATTCTGCTCTATCAGTGCGGCGGCTGACCGCACTTGCTCAAGCAACTCTGCGAACGAGAGCCTGCCGGCAGAAGCCGTCGGTTGTATGATGCA
>CAIVTL010000468.1 GCA_903908785.1 Caldifarciminota bacterium
AAAATGCCGAATTTGTCCAAATTTAATCTTAAAAAAATGTCAGCGATTCGATGCCGCCGGCAACCGGCTGGGAGACAACTTCCGGGTGAGTGATTCCGCGGCCGACGGTGACCAGAGCATGTCCGGAGCGTGGATCGCCCCCAACGGAGTGGCCCTGTTGGCATGGGATGACCGGAGATACGGCATCACCGGCGACATCTTTGCCCAGTTCCTCAATTCCGACGGTACGCCCATGGACACGAATTTGCGGGTCAATGACGACGCGGTCGGCACGGCGAATCAGTACGAGCCGGATGTTTCCGGCGACAGTTCGGGCCGTTTCGTGGTTGCATGGATGGACGGTCGAGGGCTGAATTCGTCCGACTGGAACGTCTTCTGCCAGCGGTTCAACTCGCAGGGCCAGCGGCTTGGAGCTAACATCCAGGTGACGAGCGATGACAGCATTCAGTGGACCCCCGATGTTTCGTGCGGTTTGGGTGGTGAGTTCGTGGTGACGTGGGACGACGGACGAAGCGGTAACTGGGACGTCTATGGCCAGCGGTATGACGCCGCCGGCAATCCGGTCGGTCAGAACTTCATAGTTAATGATGACGGCGGCAGCACCGACCAGTACGGTTCCGGCGTCGCGGTGAACAGCTATGGCGAGTTCCTGGTTGTCTGGACCGACCGCCGGGGCGGCGAAGACGACGTCTACGCGCGGCGCTACGATGCCGACGGAGTTCCGTTAGGCCCGAGTTTCAAGTTGAACGACGTAGGCACCGGGCGGCAGTTGAGCCCGGCCGTCGAGGCGAGACCGGATGGGGGATACTGGACGGCGTGGGCGGATGCACGTGCCGGTAACTACGACGTCTATTGCCAACGCCTGGACCGGAACGGCAACAAGGTCGGGGCCAGCTCCCGCATCAATGACGACCACGGCAGCGCGCTCCAGCGCTGTTCGTCCATCGGTATGGACGCACGCGGGTATATCTGCGTGGTGTGGGAAGATGAACGAAACGGCTCGACCGACATCTACCGCTGCGTGACCGACGCGGCGGGAAACGCACTCAGCGCTAACCTGCGGTTGAATGACGACGGGCAGGGTGGAGCCGCCCAGTACTACGCGGGCGCGGCCGGGGGCAATGGTAAGTTCCTTTCGGCGTGGACCGACATGCGGGCCGGCACGCAGTCCACGGACATCTATGCGCAGTATATGGATGCCGCCGGCATGCCGGTCGGCGTCAACTTCCTCGTCAACTCGGACGGTGCGGACGCCCTCCAATGGTACCCCTATGTGACGATGGACTCGGGCAACAACGCGGCGATTATGTGGATGGATACGCGCGATGGCCCATACCAGATGTACTGCCGCCGGTACGACGCGAACGGTAACCCGTTCGGTCCTGAGTTTGCGGTGCAGGATTCAACCGGCGACGGGGTGTATGGAAGCGTGGCAATGAACCGCAGCGGCAGGTTCGTCGCGGCCTGGATGGACTATCGTAGCGGACAAGCGGACGCCTATTGCCAGGCGTTCCGGGCCGACGGCTCGCGCATTGGCGGGAACGTCAGGGCGAATCTCGACCCGCCGGGCAAGTATCACGGCTACCCGGCGTGCGCGGTCGACGAGCAGGGCCGGTATGTCGTTGCCTGGGAGGACACGCGGGACAGCCGCTATGACGTTTACCTCCAGTGGTTCGATTCGACCGGCGCGAGGCTGGGCGGAAATGAGCGGGTGAACGACAACACGGTCGAGGGCGCTGCGTACTCGCCGAGTTGTGCCTTTGACCCGGGCGGCAGGCTGGCAGTGGAGTTCAATGACGAGCGGGACTTTCCGGGTAACCCGCAGATTTACTGCCAGCGGTTTCGGTCGGACCAGACCCGAATCAGCCACAACCAGGTGGTGAGCGACCCAAACCTGTTCCCGAAGAACCATCATTGGACGGTGGGTCAGAGCATCGCCGCCAGCACCGACGTGCTGGCATTTGCCTGGACCGACAATCGCCGGCACCAGGGCTTTGACATCTATGCGAAGCTGACCGACTGGAATTTGGTAGGAGTCGCCGAAGGGACGGGGGGCGGGGGACGGGGAACCGGGTTCGCGGGCCGGCCGAGCATCGTTGGCCGGCATGGTCGACTGAGGCTGGACCCGTCGGCACACGGGGGCACGCTAGCGTTGTACGATGCCTCAGGCAGACAGGTGCGTCGCAGCGCCTCAGCCAACCCCGGCGGATTCGAGCTGCGGGGCGTCAGCCCGGGCACATACTTCTTGGTTGCAAGGCAGGGTACGGCAGTTGAGTGTCGGAAGATTGTCGTAGAATGAGAGTGAAATCATGATGTGGAACGTGTTCCTGGCACTGATTCTCGGGGCCCAATCGCCGATGGGCGCCCCGCCGCCCTCCTTCCCGCGCGGCGGAGCGATACTGGCGTCAATGGCCTTGCCCGGTACCGGGCAGATGATGCTGGGCAGCGCGAAGCGGGGCGAGGGCCTGCTCTGGCTTGACGGCGGGCTCTGGGCGCTCTGGACCGGGTTCTCGTGGTACGGCGCGGCCCGCGAGCATGATGCGCACCTGTATGCCGGACGTGAGGCGGGCGCGGACCTGGCGCAGAAAGAGCCGCGCTACTACAAAGCGCTGGAGCGTTACGATAACGCCGACCAGTACAACGAGGGCGTGCGGTCGGACGCGCGGGACATGTACCCGGACGACCCGGTGCGACAGCATGAGTACTATGAGAGTCACGGATACTTCGGGGCGCAGGCATGGAACTGGAGTTCGGATTCGGCCCGGTTCGACTACTGGGAGACAAGAAAGTCGGGCCGCACCGCGGCGCTGCGGGCGCAGTTTGCCGCCGGGGCGCTGCTGCTCAACCGGTTGGCGAGCGTGGTCGACTGCGCGTTCTTCGCCGGCCGGGGCGGCTCGTCAACGCGAGTCGAGTTCCGTCCCGCGGACACCGAGCCCGGCATCAAGGTCTGCTATCGCTTCTGAGCGAAGTGGAGAAGTCCCAAGTTGAAATGACCAAGTCCGGACTTTGTCATTCTCCGCTTTCTACTTTCCACTTGACCGCTTGACCACTCGACCCCTTGAATCCTGGACCCCTTGAATCTTTGCGTAAGGCCGACTTCCTCGTAGTCGGCTCGGGCATGGCCGGGCTGTGGTTTTCTCACCGCGTGAGCCGACAGGGCTCAGTCCTGCTCGTTACCAAGAAGACAGACACCGAATCGAACACGAACTACGCCCAGGGCGGAATTGCCGCGGCAGTATCTTCAGACGACAGCGCCCAGCTCCACTGTGAGGATACGCTCCGCACCGGCGCCGGCATCGCGCATCCCGATGTCGTCAAGCTGGTGACCGAAGCCGGGCCCGGGTTGGTGCGCGAGTTGTTCAGTCTCGGCGTGCCGTTCAATACCTATGCCGATGGCTCCGGGGCCGAGCACTTCGACCTCGGGCAGGAGGGCGGACATCGGCGCAGGCGTATCGTTCACGCGCGTGACTTCACCGGCGCGGAGATTGAGCACGGCCTGCTCAGGGCGGTAAGGTCGAACCGGAACGTGACGATGCTCGAGGAGCACTTTGCCGTTGACCTGTTCCTGGATGAGAACGGACGGTGCTGCGGCGTCTTCGCCCTCGACAAGTCAACCGGTACTGTCGAGCTGGTTCGGGCGCGCGTGTGTCTGCTCGCGACCGGCGGGATGGGACAGGCCTGGCTGCACACCACCAACCCGCGGATAGCGACCGGCGACGGCGTCGCGATGGGCTATCGGTCCGGGGCGAGAATCGCCGACATGGAGTTTGTCCAGTTCCACCCGACTTCGCTCTACGGGCACCTGCTCGAAGACCGGGCGTTCCTGATTTCCGAGGCGGTGCGGGGCGAAGGTGCCATCCTGCGGACCCGCGACGGCCACGCGTTCATGCCCGAGTATCACCAGGACGCGGACCTCGCGCCGCGCGACGTGGTAGCGCGGGCCATCGCCACCGAACTGAGACTGCGCGGTGGAGAGTACGTGCTGCTGGACGCCACCCATCTTGACCCGAACCGGCTGCGCGACCGGTTTCCCAACATCAGCGAGACCTGCCTGCGACTGGGCATCGACATAACGCGTCAGCCCATACCGGTAGTGCCGGCCGCGCATTACGTCTGCGGTGGCATCGAGACGAACGACCGGGCTGAGACGTCGGTGCCGGGCCTCTTCGCGGCCGGCGAATGCGCCTGCTCCGGCCTGCACGGGGCGAACCGGCTGGCCTCGAACTCCCTGCTGGAGGCGCTGGTCATGGCCGACCGGGCGGCGGAAAGGGCAGCGGGCGAAGTTAGAGGTCAAGAGTCGAGTGGCGAGAGGCGAGAGGCGAGAATGGGGAGTCGAGAGTCGAGAGTCCAAAGTTCGGCGTCCGCGGCAGACGACGCGCGGGTTGCCGGATTGCGCCGACGGTTGCAAAGCCGGATGTGGCAGAGCGCCGGCATAGTCAGAACCGACGCCGGGCTGGCTGAGGCCCGAAAGGAGTTGGTTGCGCTTGCGGACGAGGCCGAGAGTCTGGGGTCGTCGGTCGCCGGCATGGAACTGCGCAATCTGCTGGCCGTGTCGCGCCTCGTCGTCGAGTGTGCGCTGCGGAGGCCGGAGTCGAGAGGCCTGCACTACAATGAAGACCATCCGAAGCCGGACGACCGTTGCCAGCGGGACACGGTCATCAGCCGGTCAGAGTTCGCACCTTCGCCTGCCTGAAGCGGCCGGGCAGTTGCTCGAACGCTTCGGCAGCTATCTGCTGGTCGAGCGGAGCGTCACCCGCGGCTCGGCTGACTGTTACCTATCTGACATGAAGCAGTTCTTCTCTTTCTTGCCCGAGGCGGCAAAGCGGCCGGCTGCGACGAGCCGGCAGATGCTCCACGACTACGCCCGGCAACTCGGCGGCGCCGGGCTGGCAACCACTACCGTCGCCCGCAAGCTCGTATCAATCCGCTTGTTCTACCGGTTCCTGGTTTCGGAGCAGCGGCTTGCGGCCAATCCGGCAGATGACATTGACCTGCCCAAACAGCGGCGCAAGCTGCCGGGCGTGCTGACCCAGGATGAGGTGACGAAGTTGATTGAGGCCGCAGGCAAAGCCCCGGACCGATTCTGGGCGTTGCGCAGCCGGGCGATGCTGGAGGTGATGTACGGCAGCGGGCTGCGGGTGTCGGAGTTGCTGTCGGTGCCCACGGGCGACGTGAAGCTGGCAGAAGGATTCCTCCGCGTGATGGGGAAACGTAGCAAGGAGCGGGTAGTTCCTCTGGGTCAGATGGCAGTGAACGCGGTGCGCGACTACCTGGGCGCGGCCCGGCCCCACTTCGCGGGGAAGCAGACCAGCCCGTACCTGTTCCTGAACCATCGTGGGGGCAGGCTGTCGCGGATGGGGTTCCTGAAGATGCTGCGCGCGTGCGTGGCGCTGGCCGGCATCAGCCGCCGCATCACGCCTCACACGCTCCGTCATTCGTTCGCCACCCACCTGCTCGAAGGTGGGGCAGACTTACGTGCAGTCCAGGAGATGCTGGGGCATGCCAGCATTGCCACGACCCAGATCTACACTCACGTCGACCGGGAGTACCTGAGAGAGACGCACCGGACGTTCCACCCGAGAGGCTGACCGGAGCAGGGATCGGGGGTCGGGGACCAGGGGCAAACGGAAACTGCCGTGCCGTTGCTGCCCGGTTGGCGCTACTGTGGCTTAAGTGCCCTGATGAGGGCGTTGAGCAGTCTTCCAACCAGCGCGGCCTGTCTGGATGCGACAACTACCTGCTCGGCGCTTACGAATCCGAGCTGGACTATCAGTGTGAGGTAGGTCTCAAGCTCGGAGAGTGAGCCCCGACTGACAGATAGATGGTTCAGGTACACCTTGCGGTGATGGGAGCTGTGTCCTTCGGCAATGTTGGCCGGGACCGAGACTGCGGCACGGGTCATCTGGGGCGTCAAACCGGTCTGTTCAGTACGAGGTAGCGTTCGCGTGAGTTTGTAGGTCATCTGCACGAGGGTCATTGCCTCCTGCCAGACTTTCAGGTCACGATAGTCCCGGATTTCCCCGGTAGGATGGGCTTCCGGCGGTGCCCCGGTCCCTGACCCCTGATCCCCGATCCCCATCTATATCACGGACACGCCGAACGTGCCGCGGACGGCTTTGCCGATACCGCGGCTGCCGGGGATTGAGTCGAGGATTCGGTCCGCCTGCTTCGGCGCGACAAACAAGACCATACCCATGCCCATGTTGAAGGTTCGGTACATCTCTTCGTCCGGCACACTGCCGAGGCGCTGAATCAGCCGGAATATAGGCAACGGACGCCAGGCTGATTTCCGGATGACTACCGAGACTTCACGCGGCAACAGGCGCGCGATGTTGTCGTAGAACCCGCCGCCGGTGATGTGCGCCAGTGCATGGATGCGATTCAGCAGCGGATAGACTGCCTTCAGGTAGGAGCGGTGCGGCCGTAGCAGTTCTTCGCCGAGCGGACGGCTCAGGCCCTTGATTCTCGAACCGACCCTGAGGCCCGCCTTGTCAAACAGGACCCGGCGCGCGAGGGAATAGCCGTTGGTGTGAAGCCCGGTGGACGGAATGCCGATGACCGTGTCGCCGGGTGAAATCCGGGTAGCGGCAACGACTCGGCTCCTTTCGACCGTGCCGACGATGAAGCCGGCCAGGTCGAAGTCGCGGGGCCGGTAGATGTCGGGCATCATCGCGGTCTCGCCGCCGACGAGCGAGCAGCCGTTGTCGCGGCAGGCCTTGCCGAGGCCCCGGACGATTGCCAGCAGGGACTCGGGCTCCAGTTTCGAGTGGGCGATATAGTCGAGGAAGAAGAGCGG
>CAIVTL010000469.1 GCA_903908785.1 Caldifarciminota bacterium
CGCCCGGCTCATCACGATCTCGTCCACTACACTTACGAACCCGTTCTCGATCTGCACCACCACCGACGACATCGGGTCCACGTTGAAATCCAGCGCCCACATCAACGGCAACCGCACGTCGATTTCCAACTCCTGCATGTGTTCCCGCCGCCTGAACGTGTGATACACCAGCCCCGCATTGCTGTTCAGGTATTCGCCCAGCACTTCCTGCTCGAAGAACTGCTGGTCGTAGCTCCGCTTCAGCCGCTCGTAGAAGTCCGGAACTTTGTCCAGTAGATGCCGGTTCTCGAACGGCTTCGCGATCGTCGCTTCGTATCCGTCCACCTTGTCCGCGATGAACCGCCGGTAGACCCAGTCGAACCCCTTCGGCGTCCACACCGCGAACCCGCATAACCGGTCCGCCTTCGGATCTCTCAGGCGCCCTTCCAAGCGTTGCCACGCTTCTTCCGACGTGTACGTCAACTCGTCCACGCCGAACCACGCCAGATTCGTTCCGCGCAACCGCTCGAACTCGTCCACGCTCCGGAAAAGAATGCGTGACCCCGTGTCCTTCAGCGTCAGCACGTTCTCGGCTTTGTTCAAGTCGTACGGAATCCCGTTCTCGCTCAGGATCTCCAGGAACGCGCAGATCGTCGCGTCCCGCAGCATCGGGTACGTGGGCGCGCCCATCAGCCCCAACCGCCCCGCGTTCAGGTAGCTCAGCTTGATCGCTTCCTGGCACAGCGCCTGGCTCTTGCCCGACCCGATCGGCCCTGAAAAGCCCTTGAACCGCGCCTTCGAACCATGAAACACTGACTGCGACGGCAGTGGTCTGTAAGTTATGCTTCGGTTTCGTACGCCACATCCGGTGTCTCGACCCATGTCACCTTGATCTCCCTCGGTTGGTTCTCTTCGATTTCTTTCTGCATCTGCATAAGCCGAATGAGATCTCCCAGGGTCGCTTTCAGTTCATTGGCGTCTATCTTCTCCTCGATGTTGTTCACCAACTTATTGATAAGGATTGCCTGCTTGTCGATGAGACGACGGGCTGGGTTTTTCTTGCTCGACCCTTTTCTTACGGCTGTTTTAGTCGTGCCCATATGTGCTCCTCTTACGCCGACGAGACTACCATCCGTCTCCGCCCGCGGTTGCGCACACGTTTCCCTAAGTGTTTGAAAAAAAGCGTGAAAATTCTTGGCTGAGATTGGTGACTCGCCGCAGGTCTCCCGCGACCAACCGCAGACTTGACCTGAAGTAGCCGCGCTCCTCGAACGCGTCGATAATGGTTGGCTCCCTCGGCGGCACCCTCCACCACCTTGGTGAAGTTGCAGTTTGTGTTACTATCGCCGCATGTTTAAAGCCTGTGGACTTTGCGCGGTGCCGGCCCTCGTACTGCTCTCCGCCACCTTGAGCACAACCTTCGCCGCGGATCGTCCCCTGCTGCCCAAACCCCAGGAGGTCCGTTATGGGGCAGGCCGGCTCGGCCTCTGCTCAGTCGCACCCGGATTGGACGCGAACTCTTCA
>CAIVTL010000470.1 GCA_903908785.1 Caldifarciminota bacterium
GCGATGCAGTTCGTGATTTCGCCGCCGCTTTCGCCGAGCCATGGCGCGGACCTGTACACGATGTCCCTTGGCTGGTACATATCGTGGAACCCGCATCAGGCGACGTGGCGGCAGACCGCGGACAACGTGAATGCCGCCGGTCTGACCGAGTGCGTGGCCGCGGGCAACGAACGAGGGTCCTTTCCGCCGCCGAACGATTGCCGCTGCCCGGGCAACGTGCCGCCGCCGTGGTGGAACCCCGAGAATACGGGCGTGGGCGCCCTGTCCGGCGTTACCTCGGTCGGCGCGACCGATGCGAGCGACGTGATTGCCTCCTTCTCTTCGAACGGCCCGGTGACCTGGTCGAGCGTACCGCCGTTCAGCGACTACCCGTACCCGCCGGGCCTGACCCGGCCGGACGTTTCCGCGCCGGGCGTTGACGTAAAGTCGTGCATGATCGGCGGTGGCTACCAACTGATGTCCGGCACCTCGATGGCGACCCCGCACACCGCGGGTGCGGTCTGCCTGATGCTGTCGAAGAACCCGAACCTGCTGCCGGCAGCGGTGGACTCGATACTTGAGATGACCGCGGTCGACCTCGGGACCACGGGCAAGGACAACGATTACGGCGCGGGCCGGATTGACGCGCTCGCGGCGGTGAACTACATCAGCGGCGGTGTCGGCGGCCCGATACTCAACTTCGTGAGCAAGACCGTTATCGACTCGCCGCCGGGCGGCAACAACAACGGCCGCGTGGACCCGAACGAGACGGCGAAGCTGCTGATAACGCTTTCCAACTCGGGCGGAGCGGCCTGCAACAACGTGACCGGAACATTCCGCACCTACGACGCGCGGCTGAGCGTCAGCGACTCGACCGGCGCCTGGGGCAACATCCCGGCCGGCAACTCGGCGACCAACACGGCGGACTGGTTCACGCTCCACGCCGCCGGTTCGATTGTACCGGGCACGTCGTTCACCTGCTCACTGTTCGTGCACGGCGACAGCGCCGACTACGATACGAAGATGCCGGTGGTGCTGGTCGTCGGCGTCGCGGGGCCGCCGCCGGGCCAAATCATCTGGGGTCCCAAGACTTGCCCGGGCATGGATACGGCCTGGGGCTTGTACGGCGTCGCATACAACACGTCGGAAAACGCCATCTACTGCTCCTACTTCATGACTCCCACTCTCTACAAGTACTCCGCGGACAGCAACCTCACGCAGTTGGGCACGGTAACGCTGCCGGCGGACTCGTGCACCGACCTCCACTACATCGCCTCCGAGAACGCGTTCTGGCTGGTCTGCAACCCGCAAAAGACTATGTACAAGATCACGCCGACCGGCTCGGTCATCAGCCAGTTCAGCCTGGCGTTCATGGATTACCCGTGCGGCGTGGCCGAGAACGAGGCCGAGCACAAGCTCTACATCTCGGACCGCCGGACATCGCTCAGCGGGACGCAGCTCATCTACGTTACCGACACGGCGGGGAACGTGCTCGATACCATCACGCATCCGCTGCAGGCCACGTATGGCACGCGCTGCCTGTCGCTCGACAACGCCTGCCCGACCAACTCGCCTTCACTGCTCAACATGTACACCTGGTTTGATGCCACCGGCACCATCCTTGACAGTTGCGGCATGTACGAGATCGACCGGGTGGCCGGTACGGTGCTGAACGGCTACGTCTTGAGCACGTCCACCACTATGGGCTGGAACATGCGCGGCATCGAAGACGACCCGCGTGACGGCTCGTACTGGGTGACAATCATGCAGGGCGGAACGACCGAGAACATGATTCTCAAGGTCGCCGGGTTCAACTATGGGACCGGCGTCGAAGAGCCCAAGCCGGGATTGCCCGTCGCTGACCGGCTCGTCGTGCGCGCGCAGCCCAACCCGTTCACGGGCAGCACCAACCTCTCGGTGCGGCTGCCGGCTGCCGGCAGCGTTGACCTGAAAGTCTACGACAACAACGGCCGCGTGGTGAGAACGCTTGCCGGCGGCACAACGGTCGGAACCCGGGTCCTGTTCCCGTGGGACGGCCGCAACGAGAAAGGCCAGAGCGTCGCACCGGGCATCTACTTCTATCGCGTCAAGAGCGCGACCGCAGAAGCCTGGGGCAAAGTCGTCCTCTCTCGCTAGTTCGCAACTCAATCCGTATCGGAGCGGCGCTTCGGCGCCGCTCCGATTTTCCGGCCCGGCCGTCCCGGAGATGAGTATCCACAGATTACATAGCGCGGCCTCGGAGGCCGCAACCAAACCC
>CAIVTL010000471.1 GCA_903908785.1 Caldifarciminota bacterium
AGGAACCCACTGTACTACAAGACTACCTCTGAGTCAGCAATTGGCAGCCGACGAGCCGCAAACGACGCCGGCCAGCTCTCTCCCAGACCAAAACCGACGAGATTTTGCCCGATTACGGGGAGTTCTCCGACGGACTCCTAGTCCGCCCCAGCCGAAGTCAACGGAAATCTTCGGTCTATCTGCCCCCCTAAGGTACGCAAATGCGTTACTTACGAAGTCAAGGTGTCACAGGCGGAAGCTGCGTCGCTGGAGGTGGTAGCGGAAATCGTTCTCGCCGCGTTCTGTCGGCGTCCGCGTCTCGGACGTAGCCGACAGCCTCAAGTCGAAAAGGCCACGCACAGAAGCGGGCACGCGGACATGGACGATGAGCGACGAGCGGTTGACCCGGGACGATGCTTGGATAGAATCAAGCAGTGAAAACTGAGCAGCACAGGGCGACGATGCAGGATGAAGGTGTGCTGGAGAGAGCCCTGCTAGCCAAGGTAAACGCCCTTGTCGCTGAACTCTGCTCGTCCCGAAGGACAATCAACCTGATGGAAGTCTGCGGCACCCACACGATGGCAATCTCCGGTTTCGGCATCCGGCGGGCGGTGGACCCGCGGCTGCGGCTGCTATCCGGGCCGGGATGCCCGGTCTGCGTCACTGCCCAGGAGGAGATTGACGCGGCAATCAGCGTCGCCGGCCTGCCGGATGTGACGGTCGTCACCTTCGGGGACATGCTGCGGGTTCCGGGGTCGCGCACCTCGCTGGAACAGGAGAAGGCGCGCGGCGCGGACGTGCGGGTTGTCTACTCGGCGCTCGACGCCCTGCGCCTGGCCGAGGCTGCACCGGACCGGCAGTTCGTGTTCCTCGGCGTGGGATTCGAGACAACCGCGCCGACCGTGGCGGCAACGGTGCTCGCGGCGCAGGAAGCCGGGGTCAAGAACCTTACCGTCCTTCCGATGTTCAAGACCATACCGGCCGCGCTGGATGCGATTGCGTCCTCGCCCCGGGTGAGCGTGGATGGGTTCATCCTGCCCGGGCACGTCTCGACCATCATCGGCACCCGGCCCTACGAGTTCCTGCGCGACAAGTACCGGTTGCCAAGCTGCGTTGTCGGGTTCGAAGCGCTCGATGTCCTGCAGGGGATTTACATGCTTCTGAGACAGATGCAGACCGGGCCTCAAATCGAGATTCAATACAAACGGAGCGTTCGACCCGAAGGCAACGTGAAGGCCCAGCAGGTGCTGGACACAGTGTTCGCGCCCTGCGACGCAGCCTGGCGCGGAATCGGCATGATTCCCGGTTCCGGTCTCACGTTCCGCCCGGACTTTGCCGCATTCGACGCCCGCCGCCGCTTCCGAATCGCCAATCGTCAATCGCCAATCGTCAATCGCCAATCTAGCTGCCGCTGCGGCGACGTGATGCTGGGCGTGATTGTGCCGCCGGAGTGCAAGCTCTTCGCCAAGACATGCACGCCCGAGTCGCCGGTCGGCCCGTGTATGGTCTCGACTGAAGGCGCATGCGCGGCGTACTACAAGTATGAACAGAAACCCTAAACCCCAAACCCCAAACTCCAAAGCCCGGGCCGACCGGTCCCTGACCCCCGACCCCCGACCCCTGCCCCTCGAAGTTCACCCGCCGGGTATTGTGGGCGACATCGTCGATGAGCGGATTGTGATGGGTCATGGCGCGGGCGGCAGGAAGATGCATCGACTCATCAGCAAGGTGTTCCTGAAATACTTCAACGGCCCGGCGCTGCGCAAGCTCGCGGACGCGGCGGTCCTGCCCGAACTGCACGGGAAACTGGCGATGACTACGGACTCGTACGTTGTGCAGCCTCTGTTCTTCCCGGGCGGGGACATCGGCAAGCTCGCGGTCTGCGGCACGGTCAACGACCTGGCGGTGATGGGCGCCGAGCCGCGCTTCATCTCGCTCGCGTTCGTCCTCCGCGAGGGACTCGAGGTCACGAAGCTTGAGACCATCTGCCGCTCGATTGCGGCGGCGTGCCGGAAGGCGGGCGTGCAGGTCGTGACCGGCGACACCAAGGTGATTGAGCGGGGAGAGGCCGAGGAGTTGTACGTCAACACCACCGGCATCGGCCTGCTGCTTCCTCGCGCGAAGCTGGGGCCGGAGCGGGTGAAACCGGGTGACGCGATTCTCATCAACGGCCCGATTGGCGAGCACGAGGCCGCAATCGCGGTCGCGCGCGGGGCGTATCGGTTCAAGGGCAAGGTGGAGAGCGACTGTGCTGCGCTCAACGGCCTCATCCTGCCGCTGCTCGCGAAGCCGGGCGTGAACCTGATGCGCGACCCGACCCGGGGCGGGCTGGCCACGACCCTCAATGAGTTTGCTGAGGCGACCGGGCTGGGTTTCATCATCGACGAGGCGGCCCTGGTGGTGTCGAACCACGTGCGCGGGGTTGCCGAGTTGCTCGGGCTGGACCCGCTGTACATGGCGAACGAGGGCAAGGTCGTGATGATTGCCGAACGAAAGGCCGGGCCGCGACTGCTCGCGAAGATGCGCAGTCACAAGTTGGGCAGGCAGGCGGCGAGCATCGGCGAGGTCGTGCGAAATCCCAAGGGCGTCTGGCTCAAGACCCGGCTCGGTTCGCTCCGGCCATTGATAATGCTCGAAGGCGAGCAGTTGCCGAGAATCTGCTAAGGGAATTGTCGAGTGACGATTGGCGATTGCCGATTGTGGCACGCGCTGAGTCTTGAAGCCTGATTTGGTCGTCTAATAACCATGCCAAGCGAGATAGACGTCGCAGCCGAAGACCGGCCTTTTGCCATTGCCCAGTTGAGCCGGCACATGGAGGTGACCGGTATCATGGGCAATCGTATCATCGGCCGCATCAACGAGCCGGTGACGGACAACGTCGCCGCGTTGAAGAAAGTGTTCAAGGCGGCCGGGGTTGTCGCCTACTTTGAGCGGACGCCGGACGGACACACGATAACCTACGGCTACGCGCCGCCGAAGCGCAAGCGGCGGCTGTGGATTAACGCGCTCCTGTTCGTGCTGACCATCGGCACGACCCTGCTGGTCGGTTCCGTTAACAACGGCGGCAATCCTTTCCATCATCCGCTCGAACTGCTGCTCGGCTGGCCGTTCTCCCTTAGCATCATCCTCGTGCTCGGCAGCCACGAACTGGCGCACTACCTGACCGCGCGCCGGCTGGGCGTGGACGCGACGCTGCCGTATTTCCTGCCGGTTCCGCACCCGATGACCGGGACCATGGGCGCGTTCATCCGCATCAACTCGCCGGTCCCGACCAAGAGCGCGCTGGTGCGGGTCGGAATCTCCGGGCCGCTGGTCGGGTTCCTCGTTGCCCTGCCGGTCTGCATCATCGGGCTGTTGCTGTCCAAGCCGGTGGAAGTCAGCGCGACGAAGGGTATTCAGCTCGGGTCACCGCTCATCTTCTGGCTGATATCGGAACTGCTTCACCGGAACCTCGGGCCGGGCAAGGACCTGCTGCTGCACCCGGTCGCGTTTGCCGGCTGGCTGGGCCTGTTCGTGACCGCGCTGAACCTGCTGCCAATCGGGCAACTCGACGGCGGGCACGTCGCCTACGCGGTATTCGGCAAGCGTTGGCAGAAGCTGAGCTGGATTGTCATTGGGGTGCTGGCACTCATGGGTTTCTTCTGGCTCGGCTGGCCGTTCTGGGCGATGCTGTCAATCATTCTGGGCTTGAGGCATCCGCCGCCGCTCGACGACCTGACCCCGCTTGACGCTGTGGACTGGCGACTGGTTGCGGTCGCGGTCCTCATCATGGTCCTGACATTCTCGCCCGCGCCGTTCGGGTCGGTGCGGTTCTAAGCCTGTTCCGCGCGGCGGCTAAGCTCGACACGGGGATGGGAGACCTTAGACTCCCGCCATAGAGGCGGCGGCATGAAGATGAACTTCCAGCCCGGAGTGAGGCTGGCCATTGCGGCAGTGCCTGGCGGTGCGAAGAAATGCTTGACAGGCGACGGCCGTGGCCGAGAATCAGGCTGTCTAGGAACACTGATGTCGATGCGAAACACGGCTATCGCCCTCCGTTCCGGCCTGCTGGCCCTCTGCCTTGCGGCAGGGGCCGGGCGCGGGCAAGAGGTCATTGATTCTGTGGATGTAGGCGGGTGGAACGTGGCCGGCTTAACCTACAATTCCAAGGCCGGCGTGGTGTACGGGGGGTGTTTCTACGGGCACAGCTTCTTCGCCATCGGTTGCTCCAGCAACCAGATTGTCTCACAGATAACAGTGGTGAGACCCAACGACATTGCTTATGCGCCACTCGTGAACAAGGCCTACTGCGGGTTCTCCAATCAGGGCGAGGACTCGATACTTGTCATTGACGGCAGCACGCACACGCGGGTCAAAGCTATCCCAGTTCTGGGTGCGGGCTACTTTGCCATGGACACACTCACCAATCGGTTGTACATGACTTGTTACTATGACGATTGCGTCGGCGTTGTGGACTGCGTTGGCGACACGGTGATTGGCTACATCCCGATTCCTGGCGAGCCGGTGCACCTGACCATCAACACCAAGCACCGCAAGCTCTACTGCCAGAACGACTACAACATGACAGTATCGGTGATAGACATGAACACGAACCAGGTCATCCGCAACGTCTACACTGGGAGCTGGTACGAAGCTGAGTGCTTCAGCGCGGTTGCGGACAAGTACTTCTGCGACTTCGCCAACGGTCTGCTAGGGGTAACGGTGATTGACGGTGCGGCCGACTCCGTCATCAAGCTGATTCCATTGTCGGGGGAATACGCAGTCGCCGCGATGCTCAGCGTCGAGTCTGAGTCGCTTGTGATGGTCGCGGCTGGGGATTCGGTGTTTGTGGTGGACCCCCAGAACGATACTGTCGTCGGGGCGGTTCGCGTCGGGCGTTCTCCGATGGCCTTAGCCTACAGCGTGCGCACGAATCTCGCGTACTGCGCCTGTGCGAGCACGTCGGATTGGCTGGCTGTCATCCAAGGAGACGGTTCGCGCGTGCGCGGCCAAGTCCCTGTGGGAGATGGCCCGCAGAGTCTACTGCCCGCCCCCGAGTATGAGAAGTTGTACGTCGGCCACGGTGGCGAGACCAACATGCTTTACATCGTTCGTGACCGGGTCGGGATTGCTGAGCCGGCATGGCCGCGCCTCGTTCCGACGCCGAAGACGGCAGCGAGCGTGACCCACAATGGCGGCTACTACTATGAGGGGCCCGGGCCTGCGGCGCTGATAGACGCCTGCGGCCGGAGGGTCCGAGACATTGAGACAGGAGACAATGACTTGAATGCCCTTTCTCCGGGCGTCTACGTCTTGCTCGTGGGCCAAGGCGCAGCGCCGAGAAAGGTGGTCAAGCTGAGGTAGAAGAGAAAGCGCGACGAGGTCAAAAGGCACGT
Organism: Caldifarciminota bacterium; assembly: GCA_903908785.1. GTDB lineage: Bacteria > Hydrothermota > Tepidihabitantia > Tepidihabitantales > Tepidihabitantaceae > UBA2258. The sequence goes on from CAIVTL010000471.1 coordinate 5,355, forward strand.
CGCGCAGAGAACAAAGGAGGAAGGTATGACTGCAAAAGCAGTCGGATGGGTTGCCTTGATGCTGCTATGCTCAATGGCAACCGGGACAGAATGGGTCAAGCGGTATGACGGAGGGAACGGGGATGATGGTGCGGCCGCGATGGCGCTGTCAGCAGGCGGCTATCTCTACATTACAGGCTATCAGGCCGGGAGCGATTCCACGGCGGACATGGCGGTCATTCGCTTGGACACGGCCAGTGGGACGCTCCAGAACTCCGCGTCCTACCGGTTCAAGACCGGCGAGTATTTCGAGGACGGTGCCGCTGGGAATTGTCCCCCGTCTAGTTGAAATTCGTAGCAGCCCCACATCACTTTAGACAGTCTTACCTGCTTCGTCAATCTCTGCTGGTGGCACGGCGCGCTCCAGCGCCGCCAGCAGCGCGGGAATGTGTCGATGGCCATCTACTCGGTGGAAGCGCTGCTCGACATGTAGCAGTCCAGCCACGCACCAGCGCCAGCGCATGTCGCCAGGACGCCAGCGCTTCACGCGCCCCGTCACTTGCTCGACCACGCTGAAGGCCGATTCCATCACATTGGTGTTATCAAGCGTCTTGCGCAAGTTCGCATGGACACCCAGCCGCACCACCGTCAGCGTTTCTTCCATGCCCTCCCGCAGGCTGGCCGCCGCATCCGGATTGATCCCTTCCAGCCAGGTCGCCGCCTTCTTGAGCAGCGCCAGCGCCCGGTCGTAGTCCGTCTCACCGTACGCCTCGCCCAGACGCCGGGACAGCTCCGGCCAGTAACCCTTCGCCAGATGCTCTTTGATGTTGCGCTGCTTGTGTACCTGGCAGCGCTGGATCAGCGCGTTCCGACCCCAGACGCTCTTGACCGCGGCCCGTAGCGCCTTCGCACCGTCCAGCACAAACAGCGTCGGTACGTCGGTCCTCAC
>CAIVTL010000472.1 GCA_903908785.1 Caldifarciminota bacterium
CAGATGTCTCCGAGAAAACCATCTGTGTTCATCAGTGTCCATCTGTGGTTTGTAGATCGCTTCTTCTGGCCTGGCCGCTGCGGCCCGAGTCCGACAGTGTTGCGATTCCCGGGCCGAACGCGAGCCTAAAGCTCGAACTCGCCGCGACCGGCCACTACGACCCGGCCGCCGACCCGCACTGTTATGCCGCCGTCCTGCTCAGTGCCCTGCAGGTACAAAAGCGACGGCCGCTTCATCTCTACCCCCTGCTCGGTGTAGATGGCGAAGTCACCCGCGCCCAGATACCGATGCCGCACCAGCCACGCGCACAGACACCCGTTCGCGCTGCCGGTCGCCGGGTCCTCCGGCACGTCATAGTAGTCGCAGAACACGCGCACGTGCAGCCGGCACTGCGGGTCAACCGTGTACGGACAGAACGCAAGCACCGCCTTGGCCTCAAGCCTGTCGGTCAGCCGGTCATACTCGGCCAGATTGACCTTGATATTCTGCACGCTCCCAAGCCGCTGCACCGGCACTATCAGGAAACCGAGCCCGGTCGAGACCTCCTGACATGGGAAGCGACCGTCAATCTCTTCCGGCGAAAGGCCAAGCACCTTTCCCGCCTCGGCCGGCTCAACGCTTTTCCCGAACACCGGCGGGACCTGCGTCATCACCAGCCGCTCTCCCCCGTCCTCAACCGCGACCGGCACCACGCCGACCTTCAGGTCCAGCTTCACCTCGTCGGCCTTGCGCCCGAGGAACCGGTCCCATATCACGTACGCGGTCCCCAGCGTCGGGTGCCCGGCAAAAGGAACCTCGCTCGCGGGCGTGAAAATCCGCGCCGGCCACCCGCGCTCATTCGGCTTGTCCGCCAGGATGAACGTTGTCTCGCTGAAGTGAATCTCGCGGGCAAGAGTCTGCATCTCCTCGGTAGAGAGTCCCGCCCCGTCCGGAAATACAGCAAGTTGGTTCCCCTCAAACCGCCTCCGCGCAAACACGTCGCAGATAATGAACTCACGCTTCATGGCAAAGAATCCTAGCCCTGTATGGCCGAGAGGTCAAGCAGTCCCTGCCGCAGACCGGGCCGGAACAAGGAGGCTCGCGTGACGCCTCACTCCGCGCTCCGCGAAAGGCATCGAGAGTCGCGCCGGAAGTCCCCCTGCAAGTCCCACCGCAAGTCACGCCACAAACCAGCCTTCGAATCGCCATGCGAGTCGGCCAGGAAGTCGGATTGGCAGTCGCGGCAAGAGTCCATCTGCGAGTCGCCTTCCAGCAGAGTACGCGAGTCGCAGCACAAATCCCCCGTAGAACCGCCGGGAAGAACCATCCGCCAACCCCGGCAGGAGCCCATCTGCGAATCACCCCGGGAACCGTCATGGAAACGGTTCCCGCTGTGACTCGCGGAGCGTCGGTTTGAACGGTCATTGCAGCGTCTAACAGCGTTTCCTTCACCGACTTAGGTCGGCTTTGGCTTGCCTTACCGCGGGATTTGTCGTTCTGGCCGCGTCCCATCGCATATCGCACGTGCTGGCGTGTCGTTTCCGGAACCGGGGCCGGACCGACGAGCTTCCTCAGCCCGGTTGGACTCTGTCTTCGGTCTGACTTCGTCCGCGGTCGCTCGGGTGCTCGGCCCACAGGCAGCCACCCTCCTCGACTCCATCAGCACGACCTTTCTCTTGAATCTCTGACCCCGCCGCCGGCGTACTGAAACACACAAGATAGAGGTAGAGGTAGAAGTTAAGGCAAAGGAATAGGTTAGGGGCTTTTCTTTAACTTTGCCTCTACCTTTGCCTTTCCCTAGGAGTCTGGACAAGCCCCTATCCTCGAAATCGACGGGGTATACAATAGGGGCGGAAGCGCGGGAAATAGCAGCGGCGGCCCGAGGGCCGCCGCTGCTCTGCTTTCTAACTGCCGCTACCTGTCGATGATGAACCTCTGCGTCGTGGTGAAGCCGGAAGCTGACAGCCTCACCAGGTACACACCCACAGAGATCTGACGCAGGTCAAGCACCGTCGAACCGATACGGCCGGTGTTGAGAGACCGCGTGAGGACACTCCGGCCCGTCGCATCGTAGACGTCGAACGTCACCGCACCCGACCTCGGCAGGCTGTAGCGCAAGGTTGCGTAGCCGGTCGCGAGCGGATTCGGGCGGACTGTCATGCCGAACGTGACTTTGATCGCGTTATCTTCAGCCACGCCAGACCCCACGATGGTCGTGAAGTGCCAGGGCGCGCCGGTGGCGACTGTGCTGCCGCCCGCGTTCTCGGCCACAACGCTCCAGTAGCACAACTGTTTGTTGATACCGGAGTACACGGTCGTGGTCTCGTTGCCCGCGACCCGCCGTAGAAGCGTGGTCGGCGGGGTCGTGGTGTCAAAGTAGACAGCAAAGCTGTCGGTGCGGGCCGAGGCCTCCCAGGTCAGGTTGCCGCATATCGGCTGGTCGACCGCGCCATTGACCGGAGTCAAGAGGGCAAAGCCTGCCGACTTCGCGACGATGGTACGGAAGCTGTCCGGACCGCCCCACGGACCGTTGTTGCCGGCGGCGTCGGATGCGTTCACGCGCCAGTAGTGCCTGGTATTGTTGGCGAGCGGAGTGCCGGTGTACGAGTATGTGCTCACGGTCGGGTCCGCGCTGATGACGACATTGGTGAAGCCGGTGTCGGTCGCCACGCGCAGATGGTAGATGATGGCCGAGGCATCACGCTCGCCCTTGGTCGCTTGCGCACTCGGGCCGTTGTGTATCGTCCTGCCGAGCGGCATGCCTGTGCCGATGGTCGATGAGACTCCCGCGGCCTTGCCGTCAAACGTCACGTCGGTCCAGTCGAACACGGGCGTCGTCGAGACGCCCTGCTGCCACGGCGTGGGAGCGAGGAGCCCGGGCGCCAGCGGCACCACGGCGTCGAGCCTGAAGCGCGCGGTTGCGCTCCACGGGCCGGAGAGGACGTTCACACCACGGACGTGCCAATAGTAGTCATCGGCACTGGGCAGGGACGTGGCGAGTTCGGACGGGGTCGAAGTCGCGTCGAGTACGACAATCGAGAACCCGGCGTCGGTCGCGACCTGGATGTGGTAGCCGTCGGTCCCGGCTATGCCGGCCAGGTCGGTCCAGTTGAGCTGCGGTGAGCTTGTCAACCACACGCCGCCGTCCGGAGTCAAACCAACAGGCGCATCCATCACGAGGAAGCTGACCGGTGCGGCCGCGTCGTTGCCCGGTACGAAATCACCGGGCAGGAACGTGGCGCAGGTGGCCGTGTAGTAGCCCGGCGCCGGCGTCGGGTCAACGAAATCCTGGTCGAGGAAACCAGGAACCATGTTGATCGACGGATGCTGCGTGTCGGCGTAACCTGAGAACGTAAACGTGACCGGGACGTCCGGTTCGTTGACGGTGCCGTAGTTGTTCACCCGGGCCTGCGGTGTGATGGTCGCGGTCGAGCCGAAGACCTGCCCGTTGGTCGGGGCCAGAATCTGGCTGACGCCGGCGTCGCGCCGGACGATGGCGAAGTCGTTGTCGCTCGCATCCGCGCCGGTGAGACCGGTGGCGCCGATGGCCGTTATCCGGATGCGGGCCAAGGCCGTCGGCGAATTGGGCACCGAAGCGACGTCGTGGGACGCGGCGGCGGCTTCCTTGAACAGGAACGCCCAGTTCGTGCCGCCGTCGGTCGACAGGCAGATGGAGTCGGTCACCGCCGCACCGCCGCCGTGCGTGCAGGTAATTGTGGCCGGCAAGCCGACGGTCCACGTCTCACTGCCATTGGGCAGAGTCACAGTGACGGTCGGAGACAGAGGGATGGTCGTGAAGCTGACCTGCGGCGCGGCTGCGGAACCGCCTGCGTTCCAGGCCACCACGTACCAGTTGTAGGTCGTGTTGTTAGCGACGAAGTAGACCAGGCTGTCGGTGCTGCCGTTCGCAAAGCCGCAGCGGACCGGCGTGGAAGTGCCAATCCAAACCACGAAGCTGTCCACCGCGGTGTGTGGCGGCAGGATGACGGCAGTGGCGACGACGGAACCGGCCAATGCCTCCCTTCCTACCTCCGCGCCATCGCTGGCCCCTGCGGTCCATTTGAAGTAGCCGCTCACCGGCTGACCCGCACCAATCGGCGTGACACAGGTCGGTGTGACCGGTGCCGCGACAATGGTCGTGAAGCTGACCTGGACTGCCGATGCGGAACCACCCGCGTTCCACGCCACCACATACCAATTGTAAGTCGTGTTGTTGGCGACGAGGTAGACAAGGCTGTCGGTGCTGCCGTTCACGGAACCGCAACGGACCGGCGTGGAAGTACCAATCCAGACCACGAAACTATCCGCCGCGTCGTCGGGATCTGCGGTCCACTTGAAGTAGCCGCTCACCGGCTGACCCGCACCAATCGGCGCGACACAGGTCGGTATGGCCGGCGCTGCCATGATGGTCGTGAAGTCGAAGTTCGCAGTACAGGGCGTGTCGCCGCCCACATTCTTGGCCACGACCTTCCAGTAGTGAAGCGTGTCATTGGCGAGCCCGGTGTAGGGATAGGTCGGGCTGGTGACGTTGCCGCGCAGCGTCGTCGGCGGTGTGAACACGTCATAGTAGACGTCGTAGCTGGTGGCACCGGTCGAGACTTCCCATGTCAGGTCGCCCGCGATAGCAATGTCGGTCGCGTGGTTCGCCGGCGTCAACAGAGCAAAACCTACCGGGGCTATCACGATGGTCGTGAAGTTCCACGGCACGCCGGTGGCAGTTATCGTGCCACCCGCGTTCTCGGCCTCAACGCTCCAGTAGTACAACTGGCTGTTGATGCCGGAGTACGCAGTCGTAGTATCGCTGCCCGCGACCCGGCGCAGCAGCGTGGTCGGCGGAGTTGTGGTGCCGAAGTAGATGGCGAAACTGTCG
>CAIVTL010000473.1 GCA_903908785.1 Caldifarciminota bacterium
CGTCCCCCGTATTTCCGAGGCGAAGCCTCCTTGGACTGCGGGAGCAACGCTCCCGCCTTACCGGCACCGGCACGGAAGAGCGGCAGCTTCCGCTGCACGCAATCCAAAGACGGCCTCCGTCACCGCATACTGCTACCTGCCGACTGGAGCATGAACTCGGGCGCGAACGCGCCTCCCTTGCCTATGTCATTCGTCCGACATTCGGGCTTGAATCGTCATTCGGACTTCGGACTTCGAGTTTCAGCGCTGGCTGGAGGCAACCACAAGGACACCAAGGGTCCCAAGCGAGGTCGGGACGCAGAACCGCGGGTACTGCAACCTGCAAACTGCAAACTGGCCACTCGCGTGAAACGCGCTCCTACCAGCTCTTGCTCAATTGCGCGGTCAGGCGCAGGTCGTTGTACTTGCCATCGTTCCCGCTGTATATCGCGTCGGATATGCCCACGCTGCCGTCGCATATCTTCCATATCGGGAACGACGACGTCAGGCGCGTGTCTATTCGTGTCCCGCTGCCAAACGTCCCGCCTAGGCTCAGGCTGTTCGTCCACTTCTCGAAAAGCGTGTACGACGGAGTCACGTCGAAGTAGACGCGCTGGTCCGGGTCTGTCCCAACTGCGACTGAGCGACTTAGCCCGCAGCTTGCCGACAATGACAACGGGAACTCGAACCCGAGCCCGTAGTTCAGCCCCGCGTCCCAGCTCGTGTTGTCCCCGGCCGGGTCATCGCCGCGCAGGTCGTTGTAGCTGAACGAGACCGCGGGCGAATGCGAGAGCTTGCCGGTCTGAAAGCTGTGACCCGCGCTCACCGAAACCACGTTACCCGTGGTTGTCTTTGTCGATGCCACGTTGGCCATCGCGTCGAGGCTGTCGCTCGCCTGCGTATAGGGGTAGTACCCTACCTGCAGGTACGGCAGATTCGGGAATGTCAGCCCAAGGCTCGCCTCCCAGTTCGTGAACCGCGTCGTCTGGCTCTTGAGCGTGAGTACCCCGTCCCTGCGTATGAGAAGCGTCTCACCATTCAGCCCCCCCGTCGTATCGAACCACTCCACTCTCTGTCGCAGGAGGTTGTCGTGTTCGCTCGTGTATGCGAAAGAGAGTGAGACGGCGTTGCTGAAGAGACTCCGCTCGATGCCGCCGCCGACAACCATGTTGTCATTCCGCAAGCCCGGTGCGCCGAGCGACTGATACCCCGGCCCGACAAACTCGAGCTTGGCGTAGACCCGCGTGTCGAGCAACTTCGCAGCAGGCCTGACCTTCCACGCGTAGTCAAAGCCCGAACTCACGCGCGGATGCAGAGTGCTCTCGGCCCAACTGGGTACAGTACCCTCATCCCACCCCAGCAGAGAGTCGACGTTCGTCACTGGCAGCCGGTTGTCCCGGGTCAACTCGGACCCGGTTATCTCCGACTGAAGCGTCAGCCCGCCGTTGTATAGGTCCAGGTTGAACTCCGCGCCGAGAACGTAGTTCTCCCTTGGCTGGACAACCTCATAGGAATCGCCGGGCGCGCCGAGCGGGTTCGCCCGCCGGTTGTGGGGAAGCGGGGTCGTATCGTCGGTCACGTACATTCCAGTCAGGAAGAAGTGGGTGCGTTCCTTCTTGCCAAACCCGAACCGGCCCGAGTAGAAGTCTCGTGCGTAGGCCGGGTCGGTTGTTTCCGAACCTAACACTCGCCGCTGGCTCTTGCCTGCCGCGCCGGCCAGATACACGTACCAAGGGTTGATTTCCAGCGCGGCTCCGGAGACCGTCGTACCGGAAACCGTGTAAGGCGTATAGGATGGATGGCAGGTGCCGAGTTCCAAGCCCTTGATGAAGGACAGAAAGGAAAGCGGCGACGGCACTCCCAGATTCTGCCTGAGCAGGGCCGCGGGGTCAATCGCAAAACGGAACTGGTTCAGCATCTGACGTAGTTCGCTCTGCTGGTCGCTCACCAGCGCGTGGAATGACAGCGGGAGACCGTAGATGGACAGCGTCGGGTCCAAACTGAACCGCAGCTCCGGCCGCGACTCGACCAGCGAGTCTCCAAACACTCTTCCATACTCACCGTATATACTCGTCGAGCCGGAGAACTGCACCGGCCCGGCACCGAGCGAAACCACCAGGAACGGAATCAGCGGTGATATCATCCTATCCTCCCTGTTCGGCTAGCATGCCAATCATGGTTGTGGCGGCATCGTATGGCTCCCGGAGCGCGCCGCGATGTCAGGGTTACGGTCATCATTCGTCAGCCCGGGTGCAACCAACGGCAAAGGAGCGGACCACACTACGCCGTTCCACGTCGATGCGTAGACGTCGAGTCCGTAGCCGCCATTCGAGCCTTGCCAGACCGCCGTGGCTCTCGTTAGACCGGTGAGCCACGCAAGCGCCGGGCGTTCTCCTTCAGAACCGCTCCCCGAAGGCAACGGCAGAGACGGCGCCCAGTTGATTGAATAGCGAAGCCGGGACACGACGCCTGTGGTGTGACAGAAGACGGACAGCCTGTTTCCGCTTGCACCGCACGCGATGGCTGGAGAGTGATTGCCTACTTCGCCCGTCGGCGCGTCGGCGGGCGCGCTCCAACTCCATCCCGAAAACGCCAGAGTCGATTGATACAGTGGGGAGGGAGGATTGTATGATTCCCAGACGGCCTCCTCCCCCTGCAGTCCTGCGTAGGCGCTCATCGACACTCGCTCTGCCGCTGGCAGGCTGGTCGTGTTATAGTATTGGTAGGGCGATGCCTTGGCTATGGCTGGATAGGTCCCGAACGGCTTCACGGCGTCCCATTGCGAACCGCTCCATATGGAATAGCACACCTGTTGGCCACGATAGACCCCGATGAAGACCGCGTAGCGAGTAGTCAGGCCACCACCCACAGCCGGGGCAGCAGTGAACGCTATCTCCGGCACGCGGCACGAATCGTAGGCGTAGGGGATGCCGGGTATCAGCTCGGGCGGGGCTGACCAGTTACTGCCGTCCCAACGTGAGCAGTAGTAGCGCTTCTGACCACCGTTTGGGTACCACGAGTTCTGGTCGCCTACGAAGACGCAGAGTCCATTGCCGTTCTCGTCAAACGCCACGACAGGGTCCAGGTACCAGAATGGTATGTCGAGCGCTACCGGGTAGGGTGGCGTCCAGAACCCTCCCACGCGACGCGAGAACATGATTCCGTAACCCAGGCCAACCGATGAGAAGTCATGCGCCCATACCACCGTTGGCGTACCGGTACGGTCGTATGCAACCGCCGGGTCGTGGTCGTTCCCGCCCCAATCGCAAATCGTGCCGTTCCCGGTCGGCTGGCCGTTCGCGTCCAAGTCGGCATACCGAATGTCCCAGCCGTTAGCCGGGTTCCAGTGTTGCCACACAACCACCGCTTCCTCAGCGGTCACAATCACCGGCAGCAGCGCGAGAAGCGCCGCACAGACCAGTCTTAAGTCTCGCACAAAAACCTCCGTGTGACTGTCGTCACTACGATTATCCTCGCCACAATCTACTCGGTCTACGGCAACGGCGGCATCGTATGGCTACCAGACTTGGCCGCGATGTCGGGATTGCGGTCGCCGCCGGGTTGCCCTCCCGGTACGAGCGGGACAGCATTATCCCAGGGTCCGCTGACCCATCGCGAGAGGTAAATATCCTTCGCGTTCGGCGGGTTCTTGTGCGCCCAGACCGCAAGCACGCAAGAGTTCGTTCCGGTCACCCAGGCCGCGGACGGACGAAAGTCCGATTGGACTGGTGACACGGGTATGCTCTGTGGAGTACCATTGAGCGGCGTACCGCTGGTTCCGGCGATGGAGGACGCGAACCACTTGAAGCCGGTCTTTCGCGTGAACACCGAGATGTTGTCGGGGTTGGTGCCGGGGCCGACGACAACCGCCGGGGTTGTCGAACTGACCGATGTGTACTGCGCGTTCGGGATCCAGGCGGTCTGCGGCAGCATGGGGTCAAAGTATGAGTACCAGAGTCTCGCCGGGTCGTGCAAGAAGCGCCATGCAGCCAGCACCTTGCCATTGTTGTCGCTGGCAACCGACAGCCTGTGCAGTGCAGGCAGGTCATCGCTGTAGTAGCGGTACGGAGCGGACTTGGTGAGTCCTCCTACGGCAACACCAGGGTTCTCCACGATCTTGAAATCGCCCCAGTTCGACCCGTCCCAGACGTTGTAGACCATGAACGGCGGACTGCAGAGCCCCGCTACTACGACAGCCCGCTGCGATGTCAACCCGCCGACGCCCGGTATGCTGGTGAACACAAGCTCCGGTGTCCGCGCCGTATCGCATCTGTAGCCTTCCATCAGGCCGCCGGTTCTCGGTATTTCCAGTGCTTGCGACCAATTAGGCATACCGACTGGCGGGTTCGGGTCCCATCGGGAGTAGTAGAGGAACTTGCCCGGCCCCGAAGGGTCATCGTGATTCAAGTCCCTGACCCAAACGCACAACCCGTTACCATTCTCGTCGAAGGCAACGGCCGGGTCCATGTCCCAGTAGGGAAAGTCCAAGGCGATTGGGACTGGGGCTGACCATGTGGTAGCGCCAGCCGCGCGCCGGGAATAGACAATCCCGTATGTCTTCGGGCCGAGAAGTGGGCCATAGTCGTGCGCCCAGACAACCATGGCGTTGCCCGCGCGGTCGTACGCGACGGCAGGGTCGTGGTCGCTGCCCTCAAATCCGCCAAGAACAAGCTGTGCGGCCGTAGGGGTAAAGCTGTTGTCCAAGTCCGCATACCAAATCTCCCAACTCAAGGGAGCCGGGTTCAGGTGCTGCCAGACAACCAGGGCCTCCTCGGCCTGCGCCGCCACCGCTAGAATCGCAAGGAACGTGATGCAGACTAGTGTCGTTTTGCACATGTCTACCTCCTTTGCCGGACTCCCCGCGGTCACGGCGTTGGCGGCATGGTATGGCTGCCGCATGGCGATGCGATGTCCGGATTGCAGTCCACCCCCGTGAGCGTTGAACTGGTAACGGGCACTATTCCCGACCAGATGCCGCTCCAAGCCGCAAAGTAGATGTCGGCTTCGCTGCTCGGGGGCGGCCGCAGCCTGGCCCAGACGGCGCCTACGGTTGTCGGTGAGCCTTTTGCCCATGCCACCGCCGGGCGATAGGCCTGCCCGGACACGACCGTTGTCATACCGGCGAGCGTACCCCCTGGGCCGGTCGCGGACTTGAGTTGACCGCCACTGAGAAAGACCGAGAGGTCTTTCGTAGCCGACCAAGGCGTCTCTGGGCCAAACGCGACTGCTGGTACCGATGAGCTGCCGCTCGAGTATGGTTGGGCGGGCGCGTTCCATGCTAGCGGCAAGTTCACCACGTTCTCGCAGGAGTAGCGCAAGCCGGCCCCACTGCTCGGCTGCCACACGGCCATGACCCGGCCATTGTTGTCGCTCGCGATTCCCAGACGCTCCTTGGCCGGAATCGGAAACGGCGAACCCGGCCAGTATCCGTATGGGCTGCACTTGGCCCAGATGCACGTGCCGGTAACGGGTTTGAGCGGACCCCATGCTCCGCCATCCCACAGGCTGTAGCACGGAGCCCAACCGCGGGCAATGCAGATGAGAACCGCTTGGTTCTGGGTCACCGGACTACCACCCGTGGCAGCGACTGACGTAAATGCTATCTCGGGTAGCCGGCTGGTGTCGTTGCCCGGAAAGCCCACCGCAGTAGGAATCGGCTGTGGGGGCGCGGACCAAGTCTTGCTGACCGGGTTCCAGACCGAGTAGCACAACCTCTTCCTTGCCTCGGCAGGAGTCGATGGGGACTCGTCCCTCACCATGACACATAACCCCGAACCGTTTTCGTCAAACGCAACGACCGGATCCATGTACGCCCAACCGAAGTTGAACGCCAATGGCTGGGGAGCCGTCCATGTCCCGCCCGCCGAACGGCGCGAATACACGACGCCGTACCCGATGGACGGAAAGTAGCGGTGCGACCAGACCGCCATGGCGTTCCCGGCCCGGTCGAACGCAATCGCGGGATCCAAGTCATGGCCGGGATACCCTGCCAATACAAGCGGCGCCGCTGCGGCACTCATGGCGCCGAAGTCTATGTCGGCGTACCATGTCTCCCAGTCGCCCGCGGATGTCCTGTGCTGCCACACAGCAGTCGCGATACCGCCGCTCTTGCTCGTCGTTGGCCCGCTGCCCTTCGGCAGCGTGAACGACTGTGTTGCGCTCGTTGCGACTGATGAGTCTGCGGCGCGTGCCGTCACCTGCCAAGCATAGGACGCCGTGTCCAGAGGGCGCGCGCTGGTTGGGTAGGTCAGACTCGTTGCCGTGATTCTAATCTTGCTCCACCACGGCGGGTTCGCTCGCACCGCCTCTTCCGGCGTCTGACCTGGCATCATCTGGACCAGCTTCAGTTCATAGGTCACCAGTCCAACCGCATTCGCTGGCCGCGTCCAGACGAACTGCGGGTACTTGACCCTGACCGTGTCACCATCGCGGGGCATGATGAGCCGCGGCGGGCCCATCGGCCGGACGATGAAGTGGATAGGCTTGCTGCCAAAGCTGGGCTCCAGCTTGACCGTGAAGGTGTAGTCTCCTGGCGGGAGCCCGCCGGTCCGGAACGCGAACTCCTTGTAGCCCGAGGCATAAGAGTCCTGGGCGATGCCGATTGACAGGATGTCTGCGTAGCGGAGGATTCTTGTCCCGTGCGGCAACGGGAACGAATCCGTCTTCGCCCAGAATACCTGGCCCTTTGTAGCCTCGGTGACAGTGCCCTCAATCCAGACCTCGTAGGTCTGGTTGTCCGGGTTGCTGAGCGTCACATTCCAGAGCCGCTCGATGCCGTACTGCCCTGGCGGCGGAGGTGAGAACTGCTGTATGTACGGAGCAGCCGTGAGCACGGCCAACGGCATCAGGACCATTACGGTCACGACTAACGGACTACGCCATTTCATGATTCCTCCTCTAGTCATACGTTTCCAGATTCACCGGCCGCGGGCACGCTACCCGCAGCCACATCCGCCGCACGGCCCGCGGCTCGACCAGCGGGTCGCCGGTACCGGTCACCCGACCATACTCGCTGTACATACTTGCCGTACCGGAGAACTGCACCGGTCCGGCGGCCAACGCGAACAGAATAGCTGCCATCGACATGCCTAGCATCTCGCCCTCCTTCTCTTCGTGCGGTCTGTTTCCCAGCACGCAACAGGGACTTGGCTCGC
>CAIVTL010000474.1 GCA_903908785.1 Caldifarciminota bacterium
CCGGGCCGGTGCAGCAAGAACCGGCTCGGACATGCATGGTCGGGGAAGGATTTGAACCTCCGTAGGCTCTTGCCAGCAGATTTACAGTCTGCCCCCTTTGACCACTCGGGTACCCGACCGCAGAATTCTCAATAGCCAGCCGACAGAGGGATTCGAACCCCCGACCTGTGGTTTACAAAACCACTGCTCTGCCAACTGAGCTATGTCGGCGCATCCACGTCGGGGCTTATCCGACATGGAACAGTGAAATATAGCCCAAAAACCTCGGGCGTCAAGAATCCACGACGCGCCGGGCAAAAGTACAAAGGACAAAGTACAAAGGACAAAGCAAGAAGAAAGTGCGAAAGTCAGCCCCGACCCGGCCTTTCCACTTTGTCCTTTCCTCTTTGATTTGTCCTTTGTCCTTATGACTTTGTACTTCAGTGCATAACGCCCGCTTTGTTTGACTTGCCGCCCACCTCCAATATCCTCATTCATGCAAAGACTCCTGGCGTTACTCGGTCTCTCCGTCTGCCTTGCCGCTGCGGCAAGCGACTCACTCTGGCAGAATCTCCGCGCCCGGTATCTCTCCCTGAAGACCCTCTCCGGCACCTTCACCGAGAACATCTGCTCCGAACAAGCAGGGACCTGCACGCCTTTCGAAGGCAAGTTCTCAATCTCGGTCCCGGCCAAGTACCGCATGGAGGTCACCGACCCGCAGCAGCAACTCATCGTCTCCGACAGCATCAACCTCTGGGTCTACCTCCCCGACCAGAAGCTGGCCCAGAAGCAGCCGGCCGGCGGCTTCGCGCCCGTGCTTGCCTTTCTCGGCCCGGTGCTCGACTCGACCGCGACCGGCGAGGTTACCAAGGACTCCTCCGGCACATACGTCGTCAAGGTCAAGATGGACGAGGACATGTCGGCGATGAACGACCTCGTCCTCGAACTGAACGAGACGGCAACCCGCATCACCGGGTTTTCCTTCGTCGACGGCTGGGGCAACAAGGTCCACTTCGGTCTCTACGACCAGCAGTGGAACCCGACGCTCTCCCCCAAGCTCTTCAAGTTCACTCCGCCCAAAGGCACGACCGTCGAGGAATAACCCGACTCCCAACCGGACAATGCAGAATCCAGAAACCAGAATTCAGAACTCAGAGTTGCCGGCAATTCTGGATTCTAGATTCTGGACTCTGGACTCTGGTCTATCCGTCTCCTCGTGCTGAAGGATTCCGGCCGTTGCTTCGCCTGTGGGAAGGACAACCCGCAGGGACTGAAGCTCGACGTCCAGAAAGCGCCCGACGGCGTCAAGGTAGACTACGTCCTGCCCGAGCACTTCGCCGGCTGGCAGGGCATTGCGCACGGCGGCATCGTCGCGACCATCCTCGATGAACTCCTCGCCTGGGCCTGCACCGCATCCGGCCGCAACTGCGTCACCGCGGAAATGACCGTCCGCTACCGCAAGCCGGTCAAGACCGGCCAACCGCTCAGCGGCTTCGGCCGCGTCACCTCGGAGAAAGGCCGCCTCCTATTCACTGAGGCCCGCCTGCTCGACGAATCCGGCACGGTCGTGGCCGAAGCATCTGGCAAGATGATGCGCGTCTGACGCAATTGACGAGTGACGATTGACGAGTGACGAATGACCGAAATCGACAATCGGCAATCGGCAATCGCCAATTCACGCGCCTGCGTGGTTTTCCTCGGTTGTCCCAAGAACCAGGTTGACTCCGAAGTCGTCCTCGGCGCGCTGACCGAGGCCGGCTACAGCCTGACAACCGACCCGCGCTCCGCCGACCTCATCGTCATCACCACCTGCGCCTTTCTTCAATCCGCCGTCCGCGAATCCGAGGCCGCAATTACGGCGGCGCTCAAGCTCAAGCAAGGAAGCACAGGCAACCCGCAAACCGACATGGACGCCACGAAAGCACGAAAGACACGAAACGGACAGAATGAACCACCGATAAACACGGATAACCGGGCAGATGTCTCCGAGAAAACCATCTGTGTTCATCAGTGTCCATCTGTGGTTAGTCGGTCGCGTCTTCCGGCTTCGTGTTTTCGTGGCTCACCATATCAGGATTCGGGAAGCAAGAAGGTCGTCGTCGCCGGCTGCCTCGTCGAACGCTACGGCAAAACCCTGAAGCGCAAGTTTCCCGCCGTGGACCTCTGGGTCCCGCTCCGCGATATGCCCCGCATCGCGCAACTTCTTACTCCTCCCTCCTCCCTCCTCTCTCCTCCCTCAGGCGATTCTGCAATCTGCAATCTAGAATCTAGAATCTGCAATCGTCCTTCTCGCCTCTCGCATCTCGCATCTCGCCTCTCGCCCCGTGTTCTGTCCACACCGGGCCACTTCGCCTACTTGAAAATCGCCGACGGCTGCGACAACCGCTGCTCATACTGCATGATTCCTGACATACGCGGTTCGTTCCACTCGCGCCCCATGCGCGACATCTTCGCCGAAGCTCGCGACCTTGCAGGCGTCGGGGTAAAAGAACTCGTCCTCGTGGCGCAGGACACGACACTCTACGGCACCGACCTCTATGACAGACCTGCGCTCGCCAGACTGCTCGCAGAACTCGGCAAGGTAGACGGCATCCGCTGGCTCCGCCTGCTGTACACGCATCCTGCGCACATCACCGAAGACGTCATCGACCAGTTCGCCTCCAACCCGAAACTCTGCCGCTACGTTGACCTCCCCATCCAGCACGTTGCCGACCACCTGCTCGCGAAGATGAACCGTCACTACACGCGGCAGGACGTCGAACTCCTGCTCGAATCCCTGCACGCGATTCCGGACATGCACATTCGCACCACCATCATCGTCGGCCTGCCCGGCGAGACGGCAAGGGACTTCGCCGAACTTCTCGCCTTCGTCCGCGCCGCCCGGTTCGACCGCCTCTCCTGCTACGCCTACTCGCCCGAACCCGGGACCAAAGCCGCGCGCCTGCCTGCCCAAGTCTCCCCTGCCATAAAGAAGGACCGCGTGCGCCGCCTGATGCTCGCCCAAGCCGCCATCTCGCGTGCTAGCCTCAAGAAACTCGTCGGCCGCAAGCTCACGGTCCTCGTCGACCCTCCCGGCATCGCCCGCACGCAATGGGACGCGCCCGAGATTGACGGTGTGGTCAAGCTCACCGGCCGCAAAGTCCGTCCCGGCCATTTCGTTCAGGCCCTCGTCACCGGTTCCTCCACGCACGACCTTACAGCG
>CAIVTL010000475.1 GCA_903908785.1 Caldifarciminota bacterium
ATGTGTACTTGTCCTTCAGGTCGCTGAGGGCGCCTACCCAGTCGAAGCGGAGCTTCTTGCGCAACGGACGCGTCCGCCTCTGGCTCAAGAACTCGACGAAGTCGGCAACTTCCTTCTGCAACTCTTCTGGCAACTCCGCAGTCTTCTTAATCACTTCTTCGATGGTTTCCATAGTTTACCTCACGCCAATCTAGCACAGGTCGGCCGGAAAGTCAAGCGGACCAATTCCGTTGACATAATAGTCAATTCCATGCCCGTCAAGGCCGGGCGACCTTGTGCCGAGATAGACTGCATCTTAGAATAGCGGTCGGCGTTTGTCAAGCGCGTGGGCGCGGTCATGCCGTTTGGTCGGAGCGTTCCCACCAGAGGAGGGTGGCGGCCATGCCTAGGGCGCCGGTGAGGATGACGATTGCGAGGCTGGCGGCGGTGATGTGGGTTCCCGTGACTCCGCTCGTAATCGCCACGCACCAGGGAAACCAGGGCGCCCAGCCGGTGGCGTTGACGAACTGCGCCACTATCATCGTCGCCAGGGCGCAGCCAATCGGCAGGAGGTAGCCGCGTCCGACCGATGCTATCAGTGCCGTCACCGGCATGAGCGTCAGCCACAGCAGTGCGGCTCGGCCGGCGAGGGCAACCGTGTCGCGCGCTATCGGCCACGCGAGGCCCGGCATGCCGACGATGGCCCCGACGGCAAAGGACGCGGCAATCATCCAGGCAGCGAGCAGCAGGCACCACATGGCGGCGACGCCCGTCTTTGCCAGAATCATGGACGAACGCCGGGTCGGAGTTGCCAGCATGATGCGGCAGGTGCGGTCGGCGAACTCGCGGCCGAATACCCACGCGGTCAATATCGCAAACGCGATTGCGCCCATCGCGCCCATCGTCTGTCCGACAAGGCCGAGGAACGTCGGCCAATCGACCGCGCCGACCAGCAGGCGGGATTTCACGGTGAGGAGCCCGAAGCGCTGCGCGTCGTCCGGGTGTTTCTTGATGGCCATCATCATGCCGAGCATGACCGGGGGCAGTGTCGCAAAGACGCCAACCACCCAGGGCACGAGCGACCGGCGGGCCTTGAGCGCCTCCGCGTAGAATGCCGCTGCCAAGCCTCTCACGCGTTCCTCGGTTCGGCGTCAGCGGTGAGGCGCATGAAGTGCTGCTCCAAGTCTTCCTGTGCGACGGCCAGGTGGGTTGGCGGCACGCCTGCCTCGACGAGGAGCTTCGCGACTGAGTCGGGAGCATCAAGCGCACGCGGTTCACGGAGTTCGAGCAGCGGCGGGTCCGCGTCGCGCGCCGGCTGCGGGTCGAAGCCCGCCTTCCTGAGCGCGGCGCCGGCGGCGCCAAGGTCCCGCGCGCCGATATTGAGACGGCGGTTGCGCCGTTGCTCAAGTTCGTCCGCGGACTGCTCTTCAATCATCCGGCCCCGGTGCACGATGCCGATGCGGGTGGCGAGGCGGTCAACCTCGGTCAGGATGTGGCTCGACATCAGGACGGTCGTGCCGCGCTCGCGCGAGAGCGTGCGGAGCAACTCGCGTATCTCGACGACCCCGGCCGGGTCAAGCCCGTTGGCCGGTTCGTCGAGAATCAGCAGTTCCGGGTCATGGAGCATGGTGCGGGCGAGCGCGAGCCGCTGGAGGTTGCCGAGCGAGAGCGTTCGCGCCGGGCGGCCCGCGTATTCGCCGAGTCCGAGTTTCTCGATGGCCCGGTCCACGGCGCTCCGGTCGCGCGCGTCCTGAAGCCGCCGGGCCACTTCGAGATTCTCGCGCACGGTGAGCCCGGGATACGCGGCGGCACTCTCCACGAGATGTCCGACCCGTCGCCACAAGCCGGTTGCCTCGGCGTGGACGCGCCGGCCGAACAACTCGGCATGACCGGCGGTCGGTGATATCATGCCCAGCAGCATCCGAATCGCGGTAGTCTTGCCGGCGCCGTTGAGGCCGAGAAAGCCGTAAATCTCCGCCCGTTCGATTCGGAGTTCGGCCCGGTCGAGGGCGAGCACGCCGCCGCGATAGCGTTTGCTCAGGCCGACGGTGCGGACGACAAGTTCGCTCATTGGGGCCGGGTGGAGGAGTCGCACTTCATCGCGGAAGTGTAAGCGGGAAGGGGTATGAAGTCAAGCAGGCGAAGTCAGAAATCAGAGG
Source organism: Caldifarciminota bacterium (assembly GCA_903908785.1). Lineage (GTDB taxonomy): Bacteria > Hydrothermota > Tepidihabitantia > Tepidihabitantales > Tepidihabitantaceae > UBA2258. The sequence goes on from CAIVTL010000475.1 coordinate 2,139, forward strand.
CTAGAATGCAGAAGCTAGAAGTGGAGGGTGCGGAGTGCAAGTCAGAAGCCAGAAGCCAAAAGTCAAGACTGGGGACGAAGTGCGGGCAGGAAGCGGAGCGCGAGGAGCGCAAGGGCAAAGTCGTAAGTGTGAAGGACAAAGCAAGAGGAAAAGCGGAAGTGCTCAAGTGCACGAAGGAGGAACGGGAATGGCGAAGGTGGGGTGGTCGCGTTCCTGTCCGATCCCCGACCCCCGACCCCCGACCCCCGATCCCCGACCCCCGACCCCTTTCCTCAGTACCGGTATTCGACCTCGAGCGCGAAGTCGAGCCCGGTCTTCTTCCGTCCAATCACGCCCTGGTAGTTCTGGCTGCGCCACAGTCCGACTGATACGGACACGAACAGGTCGCGGAGCGCCCTGATTTCGAACCCGGGGCTGAACCGCAACGTCCGGTCAACCTCCTCGATGAGCGTGTCCGGGTCCGGAATCGTGTCCCAGCCGCGGGCCGGGAACTCGTTGTGATGGCGCAGAAACGTTGAATCCTCGGGGTTCCGGTAGCTCTGCCTGTCGAAACCGCCCCGGTTGTAGTAGCCGCGGCGGGTGTAGTCGCCGGCAAGCGTGACTTTGAGCCGGCCGTTCGGGCTGACATTGACCGTGGCAAAGAACTGGTCCGCGTCGGGGCCGAGCGGATGGCCCAGTGTAGTCAGGTAGTTCTCGTACATCAGCCAATGCACGCGGTGGTAGTAGGTGAACGCGTTCACGCGCGTGTACTCGACGCGCGCTTCGACCGGCAGGTTTGGCGCCCAGTACGCCCCGGCCTGCATTCCAGCCGCTTTGGGTCCGGCTTTCCAGCCGTTGAATTCCCAGTTGTCCATGAAGAACTGGCCGTAGACCTTGGTTTGCGGCAGGTAGACGACGGCATCCCAGCCGACCAGCAGGTTGTCGTGCTGGCCACTGCCGGAGGTCGTGAGATAAACCGGGATAAGCGGGTTGATGAGGCCGCCGAACTGGTCGGGGTGCAGGCTGTCCCACGACGACACCGCCATCATCGCGCCGCCCAGGGTCAGCCGATTCCAGAGCGAAACCTCGAGGCGCTGGGCAGCGAGGAAGCGCGGCTTCAGGCCCCAGCGCGAGAGGAGTGAAGTGAACGTGAGGAACTTGAGGTTGCGATAGCTCGCGCAGAGCTGGATGTGGTCGACCGCGGGCGCGGTGTCGTCGAGCATCACCGAGCCGGTATAGGCCGGGCCCCAGACGAACTCGTCCCGTCCCAGTTCGAGCCGGAGCCACGGTATCCTGAACGCGATGTACGCGAGCTCGTTCTCCAGTGTCGCAATGTTGCGCCAGGGTAGCACACGCTTGCCCGGGATGTGATGGCCGGACGAGTCGCGAGGGATAAGCGTCTCGACAATCGGCGGGTTCCATGCCGTCAGCTCGAACCGTTCGTAGAAGGCGAAGTCGTGCCCGGGCCGGTTGTTGATTACCGCGCCGAGCGAGAGCCGCTGCGTGTCCCGGGTCGCCCGCGCGCGCGAGAAGAGGTCGCAGCCGGTCTGCGCGTTTCCGAGGTCGCGAATCGGGATGCGGACCGTGGGCCGGCGGGCCGGCATGGCCGGCAACTCCGAGCCGAATTCGACCTTGAGCCGGCTCAGGGCCGCCTGCTGCGCGGGCGCCAGCCGCGCGACACCGGCAGTAGTGAGCGCTTCCTGTACCAGTTGGACGCACTCGCCGCGGGTCCAGGGCCGGCTGGTCGACGGCATCGAGTGGATGAGGCCGGATGTCTTGAGCAGGTCGAAGTCATCGTAGAGCCTTGAATCGGTCGGGACGTTCTCAAGGCTTGCGGCCGTGGCGAGGACCATGGTCGCAGCGAGCAGGAGGCCGACGCGCATCGCTACTCTATCTCATCTCCGCCAAGGCCGATGGTTCGGATTGCATCGCGGTGATGTTACCAAGACGTTGATGGATGTCAATGCCGAGGCGGGCGCGGAGCGCACCCGAGTTTGCAGGCTGCAGTTGGCAGTTTGCAGGCAGGACGTGTTGTGGCTCATTCTCGGGTCTCCGTATGTGTACTATAGCATACATTCCACGACCGGCCGAAAAGTGTCCTAACTTCGCTATTCTCAATTCACTATCCACGGTTTCCGCTTCCTATCCTCCCCTACTCCCAGGGCTGGTTTCGAACAGGCCTTCGGGCAAGGTTGAGGTCAAGGTTGAGGTTGAGGCTTGAAACGAGCCCTGACGCGAACTACGACCAGAAGAATGAGCGGAGCGAGGTCGCGAGCTTTGACCCAATCTCGTTCGTGTCCTTGTCGCGAACCGATGGCGGACTTTCTTGAACACGCATTTGCCCGTCCCTTTGTCTACATCCTTAGACACACGTTTGAATCAAGAATCTGGAATGCGTGGGAAGTAAGGTCTCGGTGAGTTTTGCGACGAGCTTTCATAGCAGCGTTGAGCTGCGAGTTTCCGGGTGCCAGCTACCAGTTGCCAATGACGGAGGCTGAGAGATTCCTCGATTCGTCGAACTAACTCGGAATGACAGGACTCTTGGCGGTTCACACATTTCCGGTTGTCGATTCTCGATTGACGGATAGGGGACACGGGTTACGAGTTGCGAGTTGGCGGACCGGAGCTTGGGCTTGCGCTTGCGCTTGAGCTGCGCGGTAGCGTCAATTCTTTTGTGTAACTTCTCACGTTTGCTTACGCAGCCTTCCGGTTGACTCTG
>CAIVTL010000476.1 GCA_903908785.1 Caldifarciminota bacterium
ACTTCCCGTCCTTCTGCGGCAGCAGCTTCCCGGTCTTCGCGTCCACCGGCGCAACGTCCGGCTCGCCGAACACCATGAACAGATTGGCCGCGCCGGTCTTCTTCAGCAGTTCCTCGCCCATCGAAAGGTCCGGGTTCATCAAGGCGGGCAGCACTACCAGCTTGCCGTAGCGCCGCGTTTCCTCGCGTACGTGCGGGTCAAACGCGAACCCGCAAACAACCAGCACGTCAAATCCGACGCCCAGCACCGCTTCCTTCGCCGCTTCCTTCACCTGCTCCGGCCCGACCGTGCCGTGCTCCGGCCCGATGGATACGGCTATCCGCTTCCGCTTGCCGGTCTCGGATTCGGTGAACTCGCCCGACGCGTGCAGCCACGTGCCCGCAAAAGGCTCCAGCCGGTCAAAGGCGATTCGGAACTTCTTGTCGGTTCCCTTCACGCCCGCCTTGCGCAGGTTGTCTAGAATGAGGGTGACGAACTGCGACGTGTCCTCGCGAAAACGGGGACTGTACCGCGCGTCCTCGCGCTCCGAGGGACTGTCCCCGCTTTCGCGCGCGCCGGTCATGTCCCGTCGCGGCTCGTCGGTCGCAAGCACGCGATGCGGCGACAGGCTCTCAACCGTGAACGGCCCGGTCACGCGGATTCGCTTGTTGTCCTCGTACGGCTGGTCATACAGCAACTCGGTATCGGCACGCTTCGCAATCGAGGCATCAATCTCCTGTTGCCGCTCGCGCCGCAACTTCCACCACTCTGCGTGCAGTTTCTTCGCCTCCACAGGCCACGACTTGTCGACCTCGCGCGGAATCTCCCGTTCCTCCCACCTGTGCTTGAGCGCCTTGTTCAACTCCTTCCGCAGCGGCTCTAGCTCCTCCTGCCACTTCGCGTGGATGGTGTCTATCTCCTCATTGTTGGCGATGCACTTCAAGGTCACGTGCGGCACGCGCTTAGGCACAAGCCCCTTACGGACGTCGTTGGCCGTCCTCGGCATCGGATCCGGCGGCATTCGCCCCTCGATTTCGGCGATCTTGCGGATTCCATCGGGAGAGTCCGCTAGCAGGAAATAAGGGAACTTCGCCGCCATCAACCGCGTCCGAGCCAGAGCCAGCGCCACGCGGCTCGTGTCAATCGTAATCCACCTGCGCCCCCACTGTTCAGCTACATATGCCGTCGTACCGCTCCCACACGTCGGGTCGAGAACGAGATCGCCAGGATCAGTTGTCATTAGCACGCAGCGCTGAATGACCAAAGAGTGTGTCTCAACGACGTAAGCCTTCTCATCCCCAAAAGATGTCGAGAGCGTGTCTACCCACATGTTGGACGAGTTGACGAAGGGATAGTCCGTATGCTTCAGTCGAAAACGGACGGTGCTTCCCCGATCGTAAAGCCTTCGTGCTTTCCCCAGTCTTTGGAAGCCTTCCGGAGTGGAGCGCCAGCCGCCCTTCCAAGGTGGCCTGTAGGTCTTTCCATCGTATGTCACTAGGAATCGTGAGTTTTCGCCGCCTGATTGAGACTGAGTCTGGCTCGGCTGGAAGACGTCGTAGTCGGCATTCCCATTCAGCCAGGCCTCCATTTCCGCCTTGGAAAGGGCAAAGCAACTTCCATCCTTACGCTGCGCGCAGGTGAACGCACGCGCCAGTTGTTCTCGGCTCCGCTGCACAAGGAGCGGTCGGTACTTGTAGGTTTCCTTGTTCCTGGAGTACCACAGAAGGATATCGAAGACGCCGTCCAGGCCAGACCCTAGCCTGCCACTCGAAGTCCTGAAGGCAACCTCGCTCACGAAGTTCTCACTCCCGAACACCTCGTCCATCAGACTCCGCACTAGGTGAACGTTCTCGTCGCCTATCTGGACAAAGACCGAGCCGGTTTCGGAGAGAAGCTCGCGGGCAGCGACAAGGCGGTCGCGGAGGTAGGTCAGGTACGAATGGACGCCGAGTTCCCAGGTATCGCGGAAGGCCTTGATTTGCTCGGGCTGGCGCACGACGTCTTCCGTCTTGCCGTCTTTCACGTCGCGCTTGCGGGTGGAGACCTGCCAGTTGGAGCCGAACTTGATGCCGTAGGGCGGGTCGATGTAGATCATCTGCACCTTACCCTTGAGTCCCTCTTTCTCGGCCAGCGAGGTCATCACCAGGAGCGAGTCGCCAAGTATCATCCGGTTGGACCAGTTCACGCCGTGGTGGTAGAAGTCCACCATCTCCTCGAACTTAATGCCGTTGAAGTCGGCGAAGAGCGAGGCCATTCTAGGCGCGGTCTTCTCCGCCTCGGCCTTCACCTGTTCGACGATGGCCTGCGGGTGAATCTTCTCCTGGATGTAGACCGGCACGGCCGGCACTTCGAGCGGCTTCTGGTCCTGTTCGTCCTTGCCTTTCCAGACCAGTTGCGGGTCGAGCGACGGGTCGCGGGCGTAGAGCAGGCCCGGATAGCTCACAGTCTTCGGGCTCTTCTCCTCGTCCTTCACGAAGTTCTGCAACTCGCGGGTCGGGATGTTGGTCCGCTTGTCCTTATGCTTCAAGGACGAAACCGGAACTCGCTTGCCGTTGGACTTCTTGGATGGCATGGGCTACCTCCTACTTCGCACGGCTCTTTCTGCCTGCGCGTTCGTTCATCAGTCTGGCCTCAACCCAGTTGACCTTGGCGTTGACCCAGTGTTGCAGGTCGCGGAACATGCCTTGTTCGCCAGGCTCGGCCGCGACTTCGAACAGGCCGGGCAGCTTCTCGTAGCGGAGCAACTCGAACTTGACCGCATCGGTCAGCAGCCGTTTCATCTTCGGAGCTTCTTCTTGGATTCGTGCGCGCAGCGGCATCGCCGGACGGTCAACATGAACCAGTCCGACCGCCGGCTTGAGCCCGCGCTTCTCGGCGAGAGCATAGGTCATGACCAGTGTCCGCATCCACTGGTACCAGGGACTGGCAAACGGGCAGGGGCGAAGGGGTTCGTCCGCCGAGAGTCGGAAGACGTGCGGAACGTAGTCCCAGTACCGAATGTTCTTGCCGGTCAGGGCGCAGAACGCGTCACGCCGGTTGACCGGATTGGTCTGCATCTCGTAGCTGCCGGTGCACTGGACGTGCCCCTTTGCCGTCTTGCCCGGCATGCTGCACGGCTCAAGCTTCGTCTCCGCGAACTTGCACGCAAGGGCAATCAGACTCTGTTTGCCCTGGAGCAGGACATCGAACTGCGACTTGTGCCCGGCCTCGTTGAGCGTGTTATCCGGGTCCACGTACTCCAGATGAATTTCCCATGGTCCGCCGGCCGGCACCTCCAGAAGAACCGCCAGGCGGTCGCAGATGCTGTCCCGCGAGCGACAGTTCTTGAGCGTGCCGAAGACATCGAGGGCGAGCGTCTGCGACGAATGCGGCACTGAGGCATCCGGCCGACCGGTCCGGCTCATGTGCAGGAAACCAAATACCTCATCCATCGCCGGCCGCGCGCCGTAGAAGATGTTCGACAACTCGTCGTTACTCAGCAGCGTCAGCATGTCAGTAGTCCTCCGGCATCCGTCACTGTCTCCCGGATTTTGGCGCGGCTATTAGTTCGGGAATTAGCTCAGAACCTAATCTTAACCTAATAGCGCCGGATGCAAGCCGGGCAGGTAACTGCCCATAAGAACGACACATACGCATCATCCGATTGGCCTCTGCTTTTGGCCGGAGGCCGGCGGAGTAGGTTCGGTCCGACCCGGATGCCACCTTCCTGCTTTCGAGTTGCCGGTGGGTTTGCGGAGCACAGGCTACTCTGCGGCCGGTTTCGCCAGCATGGCCACTTTGACGATGGCGTCGAGCTTCTCGACGACCTCGGGGTCTAGATCCTCTCGGCGCACGAAGCGAGCGAGCACGTGGTAGTTCGTCTTACGCATCTGATTCGGCATTCCGAGTTTCTCAAAGTAGTTCTCGAATAAGGGGTCAAGGAAGTCGTCGCTCGCCTTGATGTCCGGCGACCACGGAGACGGCTTCCGCGTCTTCTTGAGGGCCTCTTCTATCTCCGCGATGCAGGATTCCATCACTTGGACGCGATGCTCGGCCTCTGCCCGTGAGAACAAGTCGCCGACATCGTCGCCGCGAGCGTAGGCCAACAGAACTGGTTTGCTGCATAGGTAGTTCTCTATCTCTCGCTTGCGCCACATGAGTTCGGTCAGACCCGGTGCTGACTCGACTTCGAAGTCACTGCGATCGTAGAGCGCGATACCGACCAACTCTCGGTGGGCTTCCTGCAGGCCCCGGAAATGCTTCCGACCGAAGGATGCCTGATTACAGACATAGCACGGGAATGGGTCTTCGAGCGCAGCCGTTGCCTCGTGCCCAAGTACCCGTGCGAATGCCTGCAGGATGGCCAGGTCCGTCGAGCCTTCCAGATACAGCACCCAGCCCTTTTGTTGTGCCATGTAGTACTGCTCAAAGCCGATGTCACGTAGCGACTTCAGGACTTGTGAGCCACGGTCATCAATCCGGTGGGGCTTGCCGACGAATGAGACTACCACGTCGCGGCCGGCGGCTTCATTGAGCACTACCTCGGAATGACTCGCGGCCACAACCTGGGACCCAAGTCTGCCCGCCACGTCGGTCAACAGCTTGTATATCTGCCGCTGACGCAATATCTCAAGGTGCGCATCCGGCTCATCCAGCAGCAGCACGGTGCCGGGATTCTCATAAAGGTGCGCCAGCAAGAGCAGGGTCTGTTGCAGCCCTCGCCCTGAACTTGAGATGTCGAGTTCGATGCCTGACTGCTCTTTGTACGCCATGCCGATTTCGCCGCGTTCAGACACGTAGGTTGGCGGCAGTATTGTGACGCCAAACAGCATCCGGATGTGGCTTACAAGCGCGTCCCAAAAGTCCCCGGGTGTTTCGGCCGGTTTCCGCCGGTACCGTCCGGCGTCACGCACCACGAAGCCGTTGACCGGCTCTGGCAGTCCTTTTGCCCGCAGGTATATCTGGTAGCACAGGTTTCGCAGTACCTGCGCGGTCTGACCCTCGCCGATGAGGACGTTGATGCGACCGAGTTCCAACTTCGGCTCAACGGCTGCCAGTCCTGACATCGGGGGCAGAAACGCCATGGAAACCGCACTCGCCTCGGTGGGAATGCTCATCTGCGTCGTCTCATCGCCTTGTGTCCTGCGCATCGGACGGCAGTAGAACGACTCCGCGTTCGCGTAGTCGAACTCAAGGCCGCACTCCCATTTCCGGTCATTCGTGACACCTTCAACGACGATTTCAACCTGGATGTTGCTTGTCTGTTGCTTCCCGCCGACCCGCTTCACGTCTCGCACATGCAGGTCCCGCCAGAGCAGGCTGGCGACGGGAACGGGAATGGACACCAAGTCGTTGCGGTTGATGGTAACGCCGGGCCTCTCTTTCGGCGCGGTCTTGCCGCGTTTCTCGGTCCAGCGACGGCGGCCGATGTCCCACAATGCCAAGGCCTGTAGCGCGGCGGTCTTGCCGGAGTTGTTCGGGCCAATCAGGACAACGGCCTGGCCCAGTTCAATGTCAACGTCTTTGAACTTCTTGAAGTTCCTTATGCGCAGTCGAGTGAGCATCTAGGCCTCCTCTGCAATGGCGGTCTGCTTCCTCAGCGCCGCTCTAATCGTGTTCTTCGCATCCCACGGGTCAGTGATCTCTATGAACGCCCAGCGGCCGAACCGGCCGTCGTTGTTCACGGCTGGTATCCAGAGGTTGCGGGTTGTGGCAACCTTGGCCGCCTTGTCGCGGCGGGGTTCGCCTGAGACTTCGACTATGAGCGTCAACAGGTCGGCCTTGCCGTGGCCATCATCCATACGGACAAGGAAGTCGGGGCGATACCAGCGCTCGTCGCTATCAATCGTGTAGGGTATCTCGAATCCAAGGTTCTGGTTCTTGGCGTAACAGGCAACTTCCTTCATCTCCTCCAGCGCCTGCGCCATCTTCTGTTCCCACGATTCGGTGTCGCAGGCCACGTAGTTGATGTGGCAGCGGTCCTCGCGCGTCGGATACGTGTTCCGCGTCGTGTCGAAGCCGACGTAGCGCGTGGAGCCAACCCACTCGTAGGGCCGCAGGATTGGCCTCAGCGTTTTGCGCCCCTCGGTCGAGGTC
>CAIVTL010000477.1 GCA_903908785.1 Caldifarciminota bacterium
CTCGCCTCTCGCCTCTCGCCTCTCGTATCTCGTATCTCGCCTCTCGCCTCTCGTATCTCGTATCTCGCATCTTTCCTGAATGACCATCGTAACTCTGCTGAACGTGTTCGCGCTGGTCGCCTACTCGGCGCTGGCTGTGCGCATTCTCACCAAGCGGCCGCGCACCGCGCTCAATTGGACCGCGGCACTCGTTCTGGCCGGACTCGCAGTCTGGAGCGTTGAGGACATCGTCCACGGCATCCCGTCAGCGTCCGTGGGCCTGGCCGGGTTGTTTGCGGACATCGGCTCGTTCGGTTGGAGCACCTTTGCCAGTTTCTTCCTTGTCTTTACTCTGGTGTTCACGCACCGGCAACCGGTGCTGAGGTTCTGGCCCATTTACATCCCGCTGCTCGGACTGCCTGCATTGACCATCTACGGGCAGTTCACCGGCCGCGTCAACGCCGGGTACGCTTTGGGCCCGTACGGCTGGGTCACAATCTGGTCCACGTCGTGGCTGGTCTACATGTACTACGCCTACTATATAAGCTTCGCGCTGGCCGCGCTCTTCCTGCTTTGGCAGTTCCGTCGCCGGACGCAACACTGGCGCGAACGCCGGCAGGCCACTTTGATGCTGGGCACAGCGTCGGGAGCCTTGGTACTGGGGACACTGACCGACGTCGTCGTTCGGCAATTCACTCACCTCTCCATTCCCGACCTTGCCGGTGTGCTCGTCGTCATCTGGGCCGCCGGTCTGTACTTTGCGGTGACGCGGTACGGCATGATGAGCGTGACCCCACAGGCCGCGGCCGACGACATCCTTGCCACGATGCCGGACGCGCTCCTGCTGCTCGAACCGGACGGCGTATTCATCCGCACCAATCAGGCCGCGCTCGACCTGTTCCGCTACCAGGCCGGAGAACTCACGGACAAGCACGCGGAACTCCTCTTTGCCGAGCCGGCGACGTTCCGGGCCACCCTCGCCCGAATTGCCGGTGGCGAGCCGGTCAGCGCGCTGGAGCTCGACTGTCGCACCCGCGACGGCTTGGCCGTGCCGGTCAACCTTTCGGGCCGGGTGATGCGTGACCGTGGCGGCGAGACAGTGGGTATCGTGCTCGTGCTGCAGGACGTCACCGAGCGGCGGCGAGCCGATGCGCGGCTCAGGCAGGTACAGCAGGAGTTCGTGGTGCGCGAGAAACTGGCCACCCTCGGCCAGGTCGCGGGCAGCGTCGCCCACGAAATCCGCAACCCGCTCGGCGCCATCCGCAACGCCGCCTACTTCCTCAAGTTGACCGCCGGCGACAAGCTTACGGGCAAAGCTGCGAAGCACCTCGAAATCATCAACGAGGAAATCGCCCGCTCCAACCAGATAATCACCAGCCTGCTCGACTTCGTCCAGGGCCGGCTTTGCGAGCCCCACCCCTGCCGCCTCGCCGACATCCTGTCCGGGGCAACGGCGCGGGCCGAATTGCCGCGTATGACCGAAATCCAAACCCGGCTGCCGCGTGACCTGCCGCTCGTCCGGGTCGACGCGGACCAGATGGAACAGGTCTTCTGCAACCTCATCACCAACGCCCATCAGTCCATGCCCGATGGCGGACAGATAACCATCGCTGCGTCCCGCTCCGAAGGCATTGTCCGGGTCGCGGTATCCGACTCCGGCACCGGCATCACGCCCGTGAACCGGGCTCACCTCTTCGAGCCGCTCTTCTCTACGAAAGCCTTCGGCGTGGGCCTCGGCCTGGCCATCTGCAAGAGCTTCGTCGAAGCCAATGGCGGAACCATCAGCGTCGAAACCGAGGTCGGCAAGGGCTCTGTCTTCAGCCTCAACCTGCCCCTCGCTACCGATGACAAACTCTAAACCCCAAACTCTAAACCCCACGGCCCGAGAGGAACGGACAAACCCCAAACTCCAAAGCCCGCAGGCGGGAAACTCCAAACTCCAAACTCTAAACCCTAATCCCGAACCCGCATCTCGCAACTCGCAACTCGCAACTCTTCTCGCGCCTCTCGCCTCGCGTTTCTCGCCTCTCGCCTCTCGCTTCTCGCCTCTCGTATCTCGCATCTTTCCTGAATGACCATCGTCGCTCTGCTGAACGTGTTCGCGCTGGTCGCCTACTCGGCGCTGGCCATGCGCATTCTCACCAAGCGACCGCGCACCGCACTCAATTGGACTGCGGCGCTGGTTCTGGCCGCCCTGACGGTCTGGAGCGTCGAAGACGTCGTGCACGGCATCCCGTCTGCGTCCCTGGGTCTGGCCCGGCTGTTTGAGGACATCGGCTCGGTCGGCTGGGGCACGTTCGCCAGTCTTATCCTGGTCTTCGCGCTGGTACTCACGGGGCGGCGACGGGTGCTCAAGTCCTGGCCCATCTACATCCCGCTGGCCGGCCTGCCGGCACTGACCATCTACGCCCAGTTCACCGGCCACCTCAACGCCAGCTACGTTCTGGGCCGGTACGGCTGGGCCACGGTCTGGCCCACATCGTGGCCGACCTACACGTACTACGCCCACTACATAGGCTTCGTACTGGTTTCACTCTTTCTGTTCTGGCAGTTTCGTCGCCGGGCGCAGCACTGGCGCGAACGCCGGCAGGCCACATTGATGCTGAGCACAGCGTCGGCAGCATTGGGACTGGGGCTGACCGACTACGTCATTCGGCAAATCACTCACCTCCCCATTCCCGACCTTGCCGGGGTGCTCGTCGTCATCTGGGCCGCCGGTCTGTACTTGGCGGTAACCCGGTACGGCCTGATGAGCGTGACCCCGCAGGCCGCAGCCGACGACATCCTCGCCACCATGCCGGATGCGCTCCTGTTGCTTGGACCGAACGGCGAGTTCGTCCGCGCCAACCAGGCCGCACTCGACCTGTTCAGCTACCCGGCCGGGGCGCTTGCGGGCAAGCACGCGGAACTACTCTTTGCCGAGCCCGCAACGTTCCGGGCCACCCTCGCCCGAATTGCCGGTGGCGAGCCGGTCAGCGCGCTGGAGTTCGACTGTTGCGCCCGCGACGGCAGGCTCGTGCCGGTCAGCTTTTCGGGCCGGGTGATGCGTGACCGCGGCGGTGAGTCGGTCGGCATCGTGGTCGTGCTGCAGGACATCTCCGTGCGACGGCTGGCCGATGCGGAGCTTCGGCTGGTACAGCAGGAACTCGTGGCGCGTGAGAGACTAGCGACCATCGGCCAGGTCGCGGGCAGCATCGCCCACGAAATCCGCAACCCGCTGGGCGCCATCCGCAACGCCGCCTACTTCCTCAAGTTGACCGCCGGCGACAAGCTTACGGGCAAAGCCGCGAAGCACCTCGAAATCATCAGCGACGAAATCGACCGCTGCAATCGGATAATCACCGGCCTGCTCGACTTCGTCCAGGGCCGGACGTGCGAGCCCCACGCCTGCCGCCTCGCCGACATCCTGTCAGCGGCAACGGCCCGGGCCGGATTGCCGCGGATGACCGAGGTCCAAACCCGGCTGCCGCGTGACCTGCCGCTCGTCCGGGTGGACGCGGACCAGATGGAACAGGTCTTCCACCACCTCATCACCAACGCCCACCAGGCCATGGCCAACGGCGGCAAGGTGACCATTGCCGCGACCCGCTCCGACGGCGTTGTCCGGGTCGCGGTCTCCGATTCCGGCGCCGGCATCACGCCCGAAAACCGGGCCCGCCTCTTCGAGCCGCTCTTCTCCACCCGGGCCTTCGGCGTCGGCCTCGGCCTGCCCATCTGCAAGACCTTCATCGAAGCCAACAAAGGCACAATCAACGTCGAGAGCGAAGTCGGCAAAGGTACAACGGTCACGGTCGTTCTGCCGGCGGCAGAACGACAAACTCTAAACTCCAAACTCCAAGATAGAGGACAAACTCTAAATCCCAAACTCTAAACTCTAAACCGCGGACCGGAAACTCGCTTCTCGCTTCTCGCTTCTCGTAACTCGCAACTCGCAACTCGTAACTCGTAACTCTGCCCGGTGTCCCGAAAGGCGGCAGCTCGCGCTGCCGCAGTCCAAGGAAGCTTCGCTTCGGGATTGTCCGACGTCCGGTTCCGGTAGGAAGGGCTCCAGCCCCGATTCCCGGTTCTTTGTGGGTCTGAGCGCAGCGAAGAGTCTTCGCCACCGACGATTCTTCGGCTCCGCCTCAGAATGACACTCCAGGCTTGAGTTTGTCCCCGTCCGCCTCCGCTCCTCTTGAGGTTTAGAGTTTGGGGTTTAGAGTTTGTCCCCATCCGTTCCTCTTCGAGTTTAGAGTTTAGAGTTTGGGGTTTTGAGTTTGTCCCCGTCCGCCTCCGCTCCTCTTAGAGTTTAGGGTTTGGGGTTTAGAGTTTGTCCGCGCCTCTCGGGCCTTGGGCCACGTCCCGCAACCCATTCAGACAGAGCACCTTGACTCGTGCCGGGCATGCTTCGGACGGGCGGCGGAGTGACCCGTGGAACCAAACGTCTCCATTATCGCTTGCGGGTGAGGGACTTACGTCCGGGAGCACATTCCCGTGCAGCTTGGCACGAGGACTGCTCTGGGAATGTCATGATACATCTTCCTCCTCGGACGCCCCGTACCACCCACCCCTCACTCACTACACTGGGCGCCGAGAGCCGTAGCCTGGGCCGCGGAAGAGTGTCCGGCTCATCTTCCTCTTCGGACGCCCCACACCCCCCCTCACTCAGTACTCCGGGCGCCGAAACCCTTAGACTGGTCCGCGGAAGAGAGCCAAACCCGGAGCGTGCGACACGCACAATCTCAGATCATTTCGGACATGGTGTACCGGACCTGCTTCCCGTGCCGGAGAATATCCACACGGGAAGCTGTCCTGATTGACCTCTGTGCCTGTCGTGTCGCACGCCCACTTTTGAACACAGACTGAGCGTGGGACAAACTCTAAACCCCAAAGCCCGCCTCCGGCGGGAAACTCCAAACTCCAAACTCTAAACCCCAAGATAGAGGACAAACCCTAAACCCCAAACTCTAAACTCTAAGAGAAACGGGCAGGGATTGGACAAGCTCAAGCCTGAAGTGTCATTCTGAGGCGGAGCCGAAGAATCGTCGGTGGCGAAGACTCTTCGCTGCGCTCAG
>CAIVTL010000478.1 GCA_903908785.1 Caldifarciminota bacterium
CCAGAGCAGCGATTGTCGAGTACATCGAGTTGTTCTATAATAGCTGGCGGCGACACTCGAGCCTGGGCTATCTTAGCCCAAACGACTTCGAGAAACAGGCCAATGCCGCTTAAGAAAGTGTCCAACGAATCGGGGGCAGTCTGCTACTACGAGCGAACACTGCGCGACGTATACACCCACCGATTCCGGGGTCCAGTCCGGGAAATCAACAAGGAGGGTCTCATCCGCCTGAATGTCGACGTCCTCAATCGACTCGCAGTACGAAGACCCCTTTGTCCTTAGTTGGACCGTGACCGAGCTGTCCTCGTCTGAGTATATCCACACTTGTGGGGCGATCTCAGTATCGAGGACAGTGGTGTCCGGTGGCGAATCAATGACGTAGACACCGAGGTCTGCTGCGGTCACGGTCGAAACACCGAGGAGCAGAACCACTAGCGGCATGACTGCTGTTTTCATCGCGGCCTCCTTGTATCCCTGAGCGGCTACACGTGGTGTGCCGCACTGCGCCTACCTTAGCTTAAGGAATCTCGTGTTCGCGATGGCATCAGCACAGACCACGACGTAGACTCCAGCGGGAAGACGGCTAAGGTCGTTCTGTCCCGGTCTGACCTCAGCCACCTTGCGACCACCGGCATCAACAACCTGACCGAACTCGGCCTCCTGCCATAAGAAGACTTCCCGGACCACCGCTCCACGCCGGACGCGACGCAACGCAGCGGCAGGACCTGTTTGCTCAATGCCAGCAGTCGTGTCACGAAGGACATAGACCATGTCGCCCATCTCCTCAGCGACATAGACTCGGGAGTTCGTGCTGTTCCAGCAGAGCGCCCCCGGCATTGGTCCGGGCAGCGGAATGGTATCGAGCACGGTGTCGGCAAGCGCATCGAGCACGGACACCAGATTGTGTGAACCATAACAGCTAGCGTACACCTTCCCATTTGTCGTGTCGCACACCATAGGGCCACCGAAGACGGGAACAGAATCGGTGACTGTGTTGCTACCGCAGTCCAGAACCCGAAGCCTCGGCAGTACCTCCCAGTCATACAGATAGAGCTTGTTAGTGTAGGGCACGGCGCAAAGCCACCAGACCTTACCTGGGACCTCCGTGAGGAGAGAGTCACCACGCGCAGAGAACACGTACGTTCCGAGGGACCCGCCCAAATAGACGAGACCATTCGCCGGGTTGTAGCACCACTGATAGGGTGTCGCAGTCATAGGCATGCCAGCCACGACCTCATCTGTCACGCAATCAATCACCGCTACGCTGTCTCCCGTGCAGAAGAGACGATTCGTTCCAGGGTGCCAGAGCATCAAAGACGGGCCTTCACTTGATACCGGAATCTCGCGCAGTACCGTATCGACGCTGCCATCGATTACCGCCAGACTCCCCGCATCGGTACGGGAGACATATAGCTTATTCATCGTGGCGTTGAAAGCGACGTGGGACGGGTAGTTCGCCACTCGGACTCTAGCCATGACGCTGTCACCCCAGCCGTCTATCACTTCGACAATGTTGTCTTCCGGACACAGACAATAGACCTTGTTAGTCACTGAATTCCAGCACAGTGCTAGAGGGAAATTGGCCACCGCAAGAGTCGCCCTCACCTGATTTGTCACACCATCGATGACAGTAACCGTATTGTCCAGGTTGTTTGCGGTGTAAACCTTGTTGCTCGTGGGATTCCAAAGGATGGCTTGTGGCCACTGACCTACGCGGATTGTAGTCTCGAGAAATTGCGAATGCGCGGCCCCTGCCACAAAGCAGAGGGCCAGTAGGCCGGAACGGAAGACGACAGACGTGTTTCGCATCATCATTGGTATCCCCTGACGTCCCCAGTATCGGCCTCAGTTTCCGCAAGTCAAGTCTAACCGCCGCGCCGCCCAGCCGCCGCGCCGGCGGTTACCCAACGTCCGGCTCTCGGCCGACGGCGACCGAGTGGGGTTTGTGGCTTGCGCGCCGCGGCTATTTGCCCGGCCGGGGCTTGCGCTTTGCCTGTCGCCGTGTCGCCCCGTATTCCTCGTACAGGCGGGTCACGTCGGCCTTGGGCAGCCCGGCCTCTGCGTGTATCAGATTCATGAGGACAGTCTCAGCGAGGGTCGGCTCGACCAGGCGGGAAAGGCCGGCGGCGGCAATGAGATGGCGCACCGCGTCTTCGTGTCGTCCGCCGGTTTCACAGAATTTCGCTGCGATGAGCCGGGCGGTCGCGACCTTGGTGGGATTTCGTGATGCATCGGCAGCGGCAATGCTCTGCTGGATGGTCGCGTTTGCCCGCGCCGGGTTGCCTTCGAGTTGATGGATGAGCGCCATGCCGGTCAGTGCGTCGCTCTGGATTCCGTCCAGTCGCTCTTCCCGGCTGAGAGCGATGCACTCTTCAAGCAGCCGCTTCGCCTCATCCAGCCTGCCTTCGGCAACGGCGACCTGGGAGCTGGTATTGAGCGAATTGGCCAGGCTGGGCCGGTCGTTTGAGTCCCGGCGCAGCTTGATGCACTCGTCAAGCGCGC
>CAIVTL010000479.1 GCA_903908785.1 Caldifarciminota bacterium
AATAGCGGGGGCTGGATTTGAACCAGCGACCTTGAGGTTATGAGCCTCACGAGCTTCCGGGCTGCTCCACCCCGCAATCAGCATACGTATTAAAGCAGAACCACGGCCATAGTCAAGAATAAAGATTCCGCCGAGGACAAGGGGAAAGTAAAAAAGGGGAAATGACAAAGTCGAACTCGGGACTTTCCACCTTCTGCTATCTCCTGTCTGCTTTGGTGGCTTTCTGTCTCCGGATTCGGGAAGGAGTGTAAGTGTTGACACATGGAGCGAATTATCGTGTATAATTGACCATGGACGAACGACAGACGCCTGAGGTCGAACTGCCCAAACGCAGCCCGGTGACGGCTCTGGTGGCCTTGGTCATCGGCGTGGCCGCCGTCGCCGGTGCGTTGTACGTGGTTGCGAAGAACGTGAAGAAGGTCAGCCACATCCCGGCGTCGGTGGACACGACCGGCATTGTCACGCCGCTGCCGCCGGATACGGGATTCGTCAGGGTCCAGGCGAACTTCCGGGGCAAGGCTCACACCCTGACGGTCCGCTGCCGCATGACCCGCACGCGGCTGCAGGGCAGGCTCACGCCATCGCAGGATTCGCTCGGCCGCGAGTGCGACTCGGTTATCGTCCGGTTCCTTGCCCACGTCGCGGCTTTTGATTCGGTGAAGCGCGAGGACCGGAAGGCGGTAGCGGATAGCCTGAAGGCTGAGTATCTGCGTGCCAGGGCCAAGGTGAACGTGTTCACGCGTTCCGGCCTGGGCGCGGGCGAGGTCAGCGATGACTCGCTCGACGCGGAACTGAAGAAGCTGATAAGCGAGTAACCGACTCGCGCCTGCCGCCCGGGACCCGAGATTAAACCGCCGAGAACGCCAAGTCCGGGCATGAGTAACCACGGATGCACTGTCGGACAGGGGCCGCAGCGGCCAACACGGATGGACACAGATGGTTCGGACCAGGATTGGCAATTTGGCGGCTGGGGTTTCCGCGAAGCTGGTGGACCGCGAAGGCCGCCGAGGTCCCGTACGCCGAACTTCTGCATTCTGACTTCTGATATCTGACTTCTGATTTCGTACGCCGGTGGTGCGTCTTTCTTGACTCAAAGCGAGTTTCCTCTATCTTGGCCTGTGCTCTGGCGCATTGAAATAATCAAGACAACAACCGACCCTGAGGCGATAGCGCTCGAATCCGACATACGGGACATCGCGGCCCGCGGCGTTACCGGCGTAAGAATTACCCGGCTTTACTATCTTGAGGGCGAACTGGACAAGGCAAAGGCGGAGCGAATCGCCGTCGAGGTGCTGTGCGACCCGGTCTGCGAGAAGTACAGCGTCCGCCAGGCCGGAGCCGGTATTGTCGGCACCGAGGTGTTGTACAACCCGGGCGTGATGGACCCGAGCGTAGCGAGCATCGCCCGTTCTCTTGTCGACATCGGGTGCGAGGGCGTCGAAATCCGGACCGGCCGCGTGTACGAGTTTGAGTCTGCCGGCACCGGCGGGCGTCACACCGCCGAAACCAACAAGACCATGATCGTGAGAGGGTTGCTGGTCAACCCGATCATCCAGCACGCGGCGAAGCCGGGCGAGCGCGTGTTCGTTCACACGAAGCCGTACCGGTTCCGGAAGCAGGTCGTGAAGCTGCGTGGCCTGGCCGCACCGGAACTGGAGAAGCTATCCCAGCAGGGGCTGCTGGCACTCAGCCGGGCCGAGATGTCCGGGCTCCGGCGCTACTTTGAGACGCTCGGTCGTGACCCGACCGACGTCGAGCTTGAGACTTTCGCCCAGACGTGGTCCGAGCACTGCCAGCACAAGACGTTCAAGGGGCTGATTGACATCGACGGCAGAAAGATCAAGAACCTGCTCAAGTCGTCCGTGTTCAAGCTGACCGAAGAACTGAACCTGCCCTGGTGCCTGTCGGTGTTCCATGACAATTCCGGCGTGATTGAGTTCGACGAGCAGTACGGCGTCAGCTTCAAGGTCGAGACGCACAATCACCCTTCGGCGTTGGAGCCTTATGGCGGGGCGGCGACCGGCATCGGCGGGGTCATCCGCGACTGTCTCGGCACCGGGCTCGGGGCAAGACCGATTCTGAACACCGACGTGTTCTGCTTCGCGCCGGTGGACACGAAACCGGAGGAGGTGCCGAGAGGAGTGCTGCACCCGCGCCGGGTGATGAAGGGCGTGGTTGCCGGCGTGCGGGACTACGGCAATCGGATGGGCATCCCGACCGCGAACGGAGCGGTTTACTTCGACCCGGGCTTCCTCGGTAACCCGCTGGTGTTTTGCGGAACGCTCGGCCTGATTCCGAAGGACAAGCTCGACAAGCAGGTGCGGGCCGGGCAGCAGATTGTCCTGCTGGGCGGCAAGACCGGCCGGGACGGCATCCAC
This sequence comes from Caldifarciminota bacterium, assembly GCA_903908785.1. Taxonomy (GTDB): domain Bacteria; phylum Hydrothermota; class Tepidihabitantia; order Tepidihabitantales; family Tepidihabitantaceae; genus UBA2258. The sequence goes on from CAIVTL010000479.1 coordinate 2,379, forward strand.
GGCGTCACGTTCGCCTCACTCGGACTGCACCAGAAGTCCGAGGAGATTGCGGGCGGCTCGGTGCAAATCGGCAACCCGATAGAGGAGAAGAAGGTAGCGGACGTGGTGTTGGCGGCGCGGGACCGGGGCCTGTTCAGCGCGATTACCGATTGCGGGGGCGGGGGCCTGTCGTCGGCAATCGGCGAATTGGCGAGCGAGTTCGGCTGCGAGGTCTGGCTTGACCGCGTGCCGCTCAAGTATGCCGGTCTGTCCCCGGCCGAGATATGGATTTCCGAGGCGCAGGAGCGGATGGTCGTTTTCGCTGAGCCGGGAACGACCAGGGAGCTGCTCCGGCTGGCGGCGGTGAATGACGTTGAGGCGACGGTAGTCGGCAGGGTGACCGGCTCGGGCCGGCTGGTACTCAAGTTCCGCCGCCACACGGTAGCGGACATCGACATGAAGTTCCTGCATCACGGTTGGCACGGCGTGACCAAGAAGGCGCACTGGCAGCGTCCGGAAGCCGCGGACCCGTCGGTGCCGGTGAGACCGGAACTGACCGAAGAGATACTGAGGCTCCTGCAGGCACCGAACATCGCCAGCAAGGAGTGGGTGGTACGGCAGTACGACCACGAGGTGCAGGGCACGTCCGGTTTGAAACCTTTCTGCGGGCATGACAACTCCGGGCCGACCGATGCCTGCGTGGTAATGCCGGTCCGGGGCTCGCCGCGCGGGGTGGTGGTGGCGTGCGGCCTGTCTCCGCGCT
>CAIVTL010000480.1 GCA_903908785.1 Caldifarciminota bacterium
CTGGTAGTCGAGGCCCATGCCGCCCAGTTCTTTCGGCCACGGGATGCCAAGCCAGCCGCGCTCAGCCAGCGCCTGGACGTTCTCTTTCACAAATGTTCCGGTCAGGTCGTGCATGGTCGCGCGGGGTTCGATGACCTCGCGGCAGAACGCGCGCGCCTCCCGGCGGAACCGAACGTACTGGTCTGCCAGTATCATGATGCTCTCAATTCCGAAGTCCGAAACCCGAATGTCGATTCAATGACCAAACTCGAATGGGCGGACGGGCATGCTCTGTCATTCGAGCTTGATTCGGAATTCGAGCTTCGGGCTTCGTGTTTTGGCTGGCTATTGGCCTTTGACATTTGACCCTTGACTTTCCTCAAATGTAATACCTGTCTTTGTCTATCTCTTCGCGCAGGAGCTTCAGCTCTTTCTCTGTAGGCTCCGGGTTGGTTCCGACCTGGTCCGCGACCAGCAGTTCGAAGCCGGTCGCCTTGACCACATCCTCGGGCTTCACACCGGGATGGGTGGCAATCAGGCGCATGCGCTTCGTCACCGGCTCGAAGTCCATCAGCGCAAGATTGGTTACCACGCGGTAAGGGCCGGTGCCCGGTGGCAGGCCGGCCTTCTCGCGCGCACCGGGGCCGGTAAGATAGCCCGGGGTCGTGATGAAGTCCACTTTGGGCACAAACGCGCGGGCGTCGTGCTTGCGCATGATGACGATGGTCTTCCAGCAGAACGAGGCGACGTCATTGGCCCCGCCCGAACCGGGCAGCCTGACCTTTGGCGGCCAGTACTTGCCGATGACGGTCGTATTCAGGTTGCCGTAGCAGTCAATCTGGGCTCCGCCGAGGAAGCCGTACTCAACGAAGCCGCGGCACGCGGTCTCCATGATGTCGCAGATACCGGAGGCGGCGACCGCCTTGTGGAACGTCCGCGAGTCGCCGACCCCGAGCGGCAGCTTTTCCAGCGACGCGCCGGTGCCGCCGAACTCGAAGATGGGCACGAGGTTCGGGGCGTGCATCCGTTTGGCCAAGGCGCCGGCCAGCATCGGGATGCCGGTGCCGACAAAGGCGGTGGTGCCGTCTTCCATCAGCTTGGAGGCGAGGCAGATGAGGAATTCGCTCTCGTTGTAGTTAGCCATTACCGGGCCCCAATCTCGGACTCAAGCTGGCGCAGCCGGTCCATGCCGACAAGGTCCACGTACTCGGCGTGGTTCTTCACGCCGTAGACCCACTTGTCGAGATAGGCTTTGGTCTTGGCCGGGTCGGCCGAATCTTTCAGGAACGCCTGCAGGTGCTCGCCGTCGCGCCAGTACCGGTAGCACATCTCGCCGGGGTGGGAAGCGTACTTCGCCTCGACCACGGCGTCCACCAGGTAATAGGGGATGACGGTCTGTTCGGGATATTTGCGGATTTCCTCGGTCGAGACAATTTCTTCGGTCGAGACGATGAGCTTCTTCGAAGCGCGGGACATCTCGTGGACGAATCCGGAGATGCCCTCGACACGGCAGTTGCCGAACTTGTCGGCCTTGTGGACATGAATCAGCCCGACGTCGAGCGCCAGGGCCGGGACCAGGCAGACCGGCTTACCGGTGAACGGGTCATTAACTACCTTGGCCGCTGAATACTTAAGCGTATCGGTGCCGAGCATCGAACGGACGGGCAGGAACGGAACGCCCATGGCTGCGGCCTTGAAGCGCCAGGTGATGCCGCCGTTGGACCAGTCGGTCGTCTTCACCCGGCCGGACTCGACCGCGCGGCGCAGGCAGGATGAGATGCCGTAGACTTCCCATGCGATATAGGTGATGTCGAGCGTGTCCACCAGGTCGGCGGCGAGCAGCAGGTCAATCTCGTGCACTCCCTGCCCGGCCACCCGCAGGTGCTTCCTGCCTTGCCGGATGGTCTCGCGCACCAGCGACATCGGCGCGCGCACCGTGCCGTAAAGCTCGGTGCCGAGGTAGTCGCCGTCCGCGACGAACTTCGCGACGGCGTCCTGCTCGGACATGACCTTGTCCACCATCTTCGTGTTCTTCCGCGTGTGGACCCATTCGCGGAAACCATCCGGGTCCGGCGGCTGGAACAGCTCGCCGATGCCCGATTCAATTACGTCCATAGGGAGACCTCCCGGAGAGCGGCGGAGCCAATTGGTAGTTCAAGGATTGCATCTTAGGGACAGGAGCGGGAAAGTCAACAACGGCAGGCGGCTCGAATCCCGATATAGTGAGCCACGAAAACACGAATCTGAGTGAAACGGATCCGGTTCGGAACTCAATCTGTGTCCATCTGCGTTCATCTGTGGTTTCAATCTGTCTTCGTGGCATCCATGTCGATTTCCGGGTAGCCAGGCGCGTGAAAGCTGCGCGGGCGGGCTCGCGCCCGCCCGCTTGAGAACTTGCGAGAGGTCTACCAGCGCGGACGGTTGAAGTCCTTCTTGTCATCCCGGCCACGGCGCGGGCCGCTGCCCGGACGCCCGCCGGCGCCGAACCCGCCGGGGCGCGGACCGCCCTCGCTCCGCTCGCGGGCTTCGTTGACGGTCAGGGCACGTCCATCGAGCTGCTGCTGATTGATGGCAGCTATCGCCGCGATGGCGGCTGCATCCACAGCCATCTCCACGAACGCGAATCCGCGCGAGCGGTTCGTGAACTTGTCCGTGATGATGTTGACGGACGCGACTTCACCATGCGCACTGAACAGAGCGCGCAGCTGGTCTTCGGTAGCGCTGAAGGGCAGGTTGCCCACGAATATGCGCTTTGCCATTTCGTTCCTCCGGTTGTGTCTTTGCTTGGGATTCGGTACGGGACCAGCCTGCGGACTGCTCAGGCAAACACAAGTGGACCTCGCATTCGCTTCTCAAGCGGCTTTGGGGCCTTTTGTCTTCTCTGGTGCCGGACGTAGGCCCCTTGCGCTCCGGCGAACGATATTAACTATATGCGGACAGATGTCAAATGGAGGAAAGGAGAAAGTCACAAGGGGAAATGGACAAGGGAGGAAGGGGGAGGGGGAAAGGATGAAGGATGAAGGCGGAAGGATGAAGAAAGGAAGGGGAAGGTTAGAAGGGGAAATGACAAAGGAGGAAGAACGAAGAACGAAGAACGAAGAACCTAGAGGGCTCTTCTGGCGTGGCCGAGGGCGCCGACCATGTCGATTGCCGCGACCGGGCAGACTTTGCGGCATTCACCGCACCCGATGCATTTGTCGGCTACGACTTGGACTTTGGGCCTTGGGCTTTGGACTTCCTCGCTTGGGATTTGGGATTCTGGATTTGGGATTCCCGTCCTCGGCTGGATTGCCTTGAACTGGCAGGCTCTGACGCAGGCCTGGCAGCCGTCGCACTTGGGGTTGATGACGGCCTTGGGCCGGCCCCGGGCGCGGTCGATGAATGAACCGGTCGGACACTTGTGGACGCAGATGCCGCAGTCGATGCACTTTTCGAAGTCCATCACCGGCAGGTTCTTGTCCATGGCCAGGGCCTGGGCCGGGCAAACCTTGACGCAGAGGTTGCAGGCAATGCAGCCGACCCGGCAGACGTCCTTCACCGTCCTGCCCTGGTCATGGGAGGCGCAGGCGAGGACGACGAGCTTGGACCGGGGGATGAGCAGCAGCGTCTGTTTGGGGCATTCCTTGACGCATTTGCCGCAGCCCGTGCACTTGCGTTCGTTAACTACCGGCAGGCCGTTCTCGCCCATGGTGATGGCCGAGAACGGGCAGATTCTGGCGCAGTGACCGAGGCCGACACAGCCGTAAATGCAGGCCTTGGGCCCGCCGAGCAGCAGAGCGGCCTGACGGCAGTCGGCCGCGCCTTTGTATTGGAACC
>CAIVTL010000481.1 GCA_903908785.1 Caldifarciminota bacterium
AATACGAAGCGCTGCTGGGTCGGATGCGGGCCGAACACGCGCCGGAGATGGCATCGCCGTCGGGCGGCATCCGCTATCCGATGGACGCCCCGTTCTTCACGAAGGAGTTCCTGGCGCAGGCCACGGACCTCTTTGCGCGTGCCAGGCAGTTAGCCCGGGGCGACGACGATCTGACGCGGCGCGTGGAGCGTGCCGAGCTGCCGATTCTCTACGTGAAGTGCGTGCGCGGTCCTGAGTTTGTTGGGGACAGCTATGCGCAGGTGGTGGGCGAGTTCGAGCGCATCGCACGGCGCGAGAAGGTGCAATTCCTCCAGGAAGGCGGGCCCGACTTCGAAGCGAAGCTCGCCGAATACAAGAGCCGCATCCCGAAACGGACCCCGACACGGTAAGCCATGCCTTTTGCAGAATAGCTACTCCCATGAAACTGAATACTCTCCTCCTCCTGGTGATGGCAGTATTGCCGTCGCTGGGCTTCGCCGCCGAAAGCCCTGCCGCTGTGGGTGCCGGTCACCCTCAGGGGTTGACCCTCTACGTCTCGAAGCTCGGAGACAACGCGGACGGTCGGAGTTGGCGCACGGCCTACAAGACCCTGCAGGCCGCGCTGGACGCGATCCCGGACGACAAAGGCGGGCACCGGATTGTCGTTCGGCCGGACACCTACGCGGAGGCCAACCTCGACTCGAAGCACAAGGGCGCTGCCGGCGCTTACAACACGATTGAAGGCGACTGGGATGGGAGCCTCGGCTCGGGCGCGTCGGGGTGGGTGGTGATCGACTCGGGCGCGCCGCACGTGGTGGTGCGCACCAATCCCAAGGCGGGCACCGGCAACCCAACCTTCATGGTGGTGCCCGATGCAGATCCGGACAAGGAGACAGGCCTCAAGAGCGTGGATTGGTGGGGGCCGTGGCGATGTGACCCGGCTTACTCGGCAGTTGGCTGGGACCGCTGGGTCTTCCGCCGGCTCTACTGCACGGGCTCGGAGGGTGGCATCGGGTGGGACATGACCTGTCAGGCAGGGGTGGAGTTCTCCGCGGTAGTCGAGGATTGCGTCGGCCTCGGGCGCTTTGCTGGGGGGTGCGTGATGGGACATGTGGGCCGAGCCGGCGAGCCGGTCTTGTTCCGGCGCTCGTATTTCATGTGCCTGGATGTGTGGGGCGATGCGGGGGCGGTTTATGTCCGGGCACACAACAAGACGATGCCCGCAACGCCGGACGCGGTGTTCGAGGACTGCACGATTGTCGGTTCGGACAACGCGTTGCAGGTCGGCTATCCCGGGTTCGAGGGTTACACGCGAATCCTCTTCAAGAATAGCCGGCTGATCGTGCTCAACTTCTCGCAGCCGCAGGGCACGCCCTCCACCGGCGCGGTCTATAGCGACCTGGCGGGCAAGTTCCTGCACGTTGATTTCGAGGATTGCACCGTGATGGGCTACCGGGTCCTGGGAGCACGGAAGGATGATATGTTCACTTACAACACCAAGGGCACCAACCGCGCTTACGTGCAGTATCGCCAACCGGTGCCCAAAGGTTTCGAGCGGCTCCGCTTCTGGCCCATCGAGGTGTTTAACGAACTGATGCCGCCGCGGTTTCAGTCGCCGGGCGGCGCGGCTTCCACTCCCGCCAGGCCCCGCCTGATCAAGATACCTATGAC
>CAIVTL010000482.1 GCA_903908785.1 Caldifarciminota bacterium
AAGGCAAAGGAAAAGGCAAAGACCCGCGCTGCCTCTGACTTTGCCTCTACCTCAACCTTTTCCTCATAGGGGCAATTGCCCGAAGGAGAACTGATGTTCGGAACCGCTTTCGCCCAGACCCCGGCCCCGGCCGCGCCCGCCGCCGGCGGCGGCCTCAATTCGATACTCGGGTTCCTCCCGATTATCCTGATATTCGCCGTCCTCTACTTCCTGATGATTCTGCCCCAGCAGCGCCGCCAGAAGAAGCACACGCAGATGCTGGACCAGATCAAGCGCGGAGACCGCGTGGTCCTCGGGTCCGGCATCCACGGCATCGTGTCGAACGTGAAGGAACAGACCTTCCTGGTCAAGGTCGCCGAAGATACCGAACTCGAAGTCGACAAGAGCGCGGTCAGCTACAAGTTCGGCGCCGAGAAGTAGCGCGATGAGCCGCCCGGCCGGCAGGAACCGTCGAGTGGTTCTCTACGGCCATCCCGCCCTCCGGACGAAGTCGCGCCTCATCGCCAAACTCACGCCCGAGCTCGTGCAGTTCCTTGAAGACCTGAAGGCCAGCATGTTGACCCAGGACGGCCTCGGCCTCGCCGCCAACCAGGTCGCCGAACCGGTTGCCGCCTTCGCCATCAACCCGCGCGCCGCCGACATTGACCGGGCCCCCTACTGCGTCGTGAACCCGCAGGTTGCCGCCACCGAGGGATTGATTGAGGCTGAAGAGGGCTGTCTGTCCCTGCCCGGGCTGTTTGACTTCCTGCCCCGACCCGAGTTCGTCCGAGTCACCGGTATTGACGAAGATGGACAGCCGATTACGGTCGAGGGAACCAGACTGCTGGCCCGGGCGATGTTGCACGAAATCGACCATCTGAGCGGAATACTGTTCATCGACCACCTGAGCGAATCCCGGCGCAGGATGTTCGACACCCGGCTCAAAGAACTGCAAACACAAGAGGCAAAGTCGAGTGCCGGGTAACAACCTCCGGATGGGATTTGGAGCTGGGGATTTGGGATTTCCCGCGGAGCAGAGGGCTGCGCAGTGCGCGTAGCGTTCTTCGGCACCTCGGAGTTTGCGGTCCCGGCCCTGCGGGCACTAACGGAACGCGGGCATGTGGTCGGCCCCGTAGTGACCGCACCGGCCAAACCCAGCGGCCGCGGCCGGAAGCTGGTTCCCAGCCCGGTTGAACAAGAAGCCCGCACGCTCGGTCTCGTGGTTTTCGCCCCGGAAGACCCGAACGACGAGGCTTTCCTCAAAGACCTGGCCGCGTTCGAGCCTGACGTAGCGGTGCTGGCTGCGTATGGCTGCATCCTCAAGACCCCCTTGCTGCGCCTGCCCCCACGCGGCTTCCTGAACATCCACCCTTCGCTGCTGCCGCTCTACCGGGGAGCGGCCCCAATCCAGCGCGCCATCCTTGCCGGAGAACCGGAAACCGGCGTGACCGTCATCGTGCTGTCCGAGCAGGTTGACGCGGGCGACATCATCAAGCAGGTCGCCATGACCATCGGCCCGGACGAAACCGCGGGTGAGCTGTCGCGGCGACTGGCAGCGACCGGCGCCCGGCTGGTACTGGAAGCACTGACCCGGCTGGAAAAGGACACCGGCAGCCGCACCCCGCAGGATCCGGTACTCGCGACCCGCGCCCCGAAACTCGGCAAGTCGGAACGCAACATTGACTGGCGTGAGACCGCCCCGCGGATTCACAACCGCATCCGGGCGCTATCGCCGGAGCCCGGCGCGGTCACCTCATTCCGGGAACGACGCCTCGTCCTGCTCCGCTCGCAGGTACGGGAGGCGGCCGAACCTGGCGAGCCCGGGGCCATCCTTGTTCAGCATTCGGGCCTGCTCGTCGCCACCGGCGCCGGCGCCATCGAGATTGCTGAGCTGAAACCCGAGGGCAGTCGGGTTCAGACCGGACAGGATTTCCGCAACGGCCACCGGCTAACCGCCGGTGAAAAGCTGGTCTCGACATGAAGCAAGCGAAGCCGCGCCGACGTCGCGGCGTTCTGGCGGTGCTCATCGCCGCAGTCTCCTTTGCCCTGCTCATTGTCATTCTCAACTGGGTTGTGATGCCGCTGGTCGTGGGTCGCGGGCGGGAAACGACCGTGCCCAATGTTATCGGCCTGGACCGGTTCGCTGCCGAGGAATCACTGCTCAAGGCCGGGCTGCGCCTCGGCGACGTCCGCAGCTCCGCCAACGCGACCGTGGCCGCAGACCGCGTCGTAACCCAGCATCCCGAGCCCGGGCAGCGGGTCAAGCTGGGACGTCAGGTCCACCTGGACGTGAGCCGGGGCGGGTCCAAACTCAAGGTCCCGCACGTCGAAGGACTCACCCTGACCCGGGCTACCGCCCTGCTTTCCGAAGCCGGCCTCGCGGTCGGCGGGGTCGAGTCGCTGCGTACGCCCAGCCTGCCGCCGGGCCAGGTCGTGGCAACCCGGCCGCCGGCCGGCATCGAAGTCAGTCAGGGCGAGCGCATCTTCATCCAGATTGCCGCCCGGGTCGGCAACTTCCCGATGCCCAACCTTGTGGGAATGAGCCTGGAAACTGCACAGGGAATCATCGCATCGCAGGGCCTCACCATGGGCGAGGTCAAGCGTGCGCCGAGCGACGAACCCGCAGGCAACGTACTGATTCAGTATCCCGAAGAAGGCATGACGGTCCGCGACCTCGACACTGTGAGCCTGATAGTGGCGGCGGCAACCGGGAAGAAATGATAATCTCCGCGTCAATCCTCGACTGCGACTTCCTGCACCTCGCGCAGGAATTGGAGGCGGTGGTGAAGGCCGGCGCCGATGCTATCCACCTCGACGTGATGGACGGGCACTTTGTCCCCAATCTCAGCTTCGGCGTGCCGCTGGCGCGAGCCGTGCGCCGGGCCGTCACCGTGCCGGTTCACACCCACCTGATGGTGACCGAGCCCGAGTGGCTGATTGAGAAATTCCTCGCCTACTCGGACCTCGTTATCTTCCACATCGAAACCACGGAAATGCCCGGACAGTGCCTTGAGACCATCCACTCGGCCGGCAAGGCGGCCGGCATCTCGCTCAACCCCAATACGCCGGTCGAATCCCTAAGACCGCTCATTGCCCAGATTCAGGACGTACTCGTGATGAGCGTATACCCGGGCTTCGGCGGCCAGGAATTCTCATCCGAGGCCCCAGGCCGCATCCGCGAAGTCGCCCGGCTGCTCAAAGAGAGACCGGCTCGAGCGCGACCATATCAGTAGACGGCGGCGTCAACGAACAGAACTGCGCGACCGTGGCCGAGGCCGGCGCACAGGTCATC
>CAIVTL010000483.1 GCA_903908785.1 Caldifarciminota bacterium
CTGGCCAGAACCCCTGAACCCCTGAACCCCGGAACCCGCGTTTCCGATAACCGCCAAGAGGAGAGGGAGCAAGGGATGAAGACTTCAAGGAAACGAGTGTGCGGATTCCGATACTGGAAACTGGTAACTAAACACTGGTCACTCGCGCGCAGCGCGCGGACTATCCACAGATTTCGCAGATTACACAGATTCGAGATGAAGGTTAGGAATTCCCTCGCCCCGTGAGGGGTGAACTAATGCTTGTATTTGCGCTGCTCAGCGCTGGATGACAACCTTCCGGGTCCGACGTTGGAGTGACCAGCGACGCGAGATTAGGGACACAGAAAGCAAAGGTCACAGCGCCTTCGGCCGGGACGGGGACTTGTGCATCCAACGGTCGAAGGTCTCGGCCATGAGTTTCGCCATCTCTCGGGCAAAGACTTCGTCGTGCATCCTCGGCACCGTGGCGGCAACTTCGGCCTGCCATTCCGGCGAGTCGGTACCGTGTTCACCGACAATCAGCAGCAGCCGGTCAATCCAGGCGTAGTAGTGCTTCTTCACGTAGTAGTGGTCGAGCTTGAGTGCATCCAGTCGTTCGCTGACCGCGGCAATGACCATCGCATGGGCAACGCCCAGAGCGAGGTTGTGCTCCAACACCGGCGCGGATTCATCGACTTCCATCCGCGTCTCGGCCTTCATGACCCTGGGTGCGCGGCCCCGGGCCTTAAGAATCAGCTCCTGGGACGGCTCCCACTCCAGCCGGCCTGACCGCCGCAGCTCGGCATGGGCGTCGGTTGCTGCCTGCAGGAGGGCCGCGACCACCTCGTCCGAGAACCCGTCTTCCCTGGTCCGGCGCTCTGCCAGGGCCAGGGCATTCTGCCTGCGCCTGTCGCTCCGGTAGTGCCGCGTGAGAACCCCGAACAGCTTCCGGCCATGACCGCACACCCGCTTCCTCTCGCTCCTCGGCACCGCGTCCTTGCAGCTGACCAGGAACTCGTGCAACTTCCGCTCCACGACATCGTTCCAGTTCGCGTGGATGAACGTCCAGACGATGCGGAATACGCGCTGCCGGTCGGTCTCAATCCCGGGTTTCTTCTTCCCGGGCTGAGCCGCGGCCTGTGTCTCCTGCGCCGCCGACACCTTCCGCTCCCATTTGAGCATTGCCCGCCGCTCCGGCCCGGGCAGGCTCCTGAGCAAGTCCGCGACCGCGGCATCGCCCCTGACCCGGGGCACCGGCGGCTGCGAGGTGTATGCCTTCAACAGGTCAAGCAGGTCATCGAACCCCGCCCCGCACGCCCGCAGGTAGTCGGCAATCAGGTTGAACGTCGGGTGTCTCACGTCGCCCCGCTCCAGTCTTGCCATCTGGTTGTACGACCCGGTGCTGCGCCGGTCCATGAGCAAGGCCAGACCGCGCAGGGACAGACCCCGACGCATACGCAACTGACGCAGCCGGGAACCGAGCTCGGGACCAAAGACGAACGTGGTCATGGAATGGTGAGACATCAGTCAGCCTCCAGCTTGAATACCATGGAGTATAATCGCCCCCTGCCCCACTTTCAAGCCTATCTGCCGGCTGGATATAGCGTTAGCTGGGGTGAGCCAATTCTACCA
>CAIVTL010000484.1 GCA_903908785.1 Caldifarciminota bacterium
AGTTCGGGCCGACTGATGACGAGCAGTCCGAAGCTGACACCGGCCGCAATCCAGAGCCAGAGGCGGTTGCCGGCGATGAGAATCAGCCAGAGGAACAGCAGGCTCAGGAAGACTGTGATTTCAACGTACAGCAGGGCGCCGGTGTAGAACACAAGGCTGCCGGTCAGGGCGAAGCCGAACGCGGCGAAGACCGCCGGCCGGTTCCCGAACATGCGGCGAGTCGTGTCGTAGAGCAGGAAACAAGAGGCGGCGGCGAGCAGAGTCTGAAAGAGCTGTACCGGCAGGACATGCGGGCCGAAGATGGAGTAGAGGAGGGCAAGCGCATAGGGATAGATCGGCCGGAGGAAGAAGACGTCGCTGCCCCAGAAGTTGCCGGAGATAATCTCGATTGCCCAGCGGTGGTAGTAGTACGAATCCACAAACTGCGGGCCCAGGGTCGAAAACGGCTGCCCGCGCATGCCCAGGACGAACCAGAGCCGCATCACGAACGTCAGCGCAAGGGCGACAAACAGCCAGATGCGGCTGCCGGGACTCGCCCGCTCTGCTGTACGACTGACTCGCTCTCGGTGCGGCATCATCTGCGGGGAGTATATGAGGTGTGCCCCGTCCGGTCAAGGCAAGCGAAGGCGGGAACTCCGCGCATCGGCGGTGGTCGAACGGTGTGGGGTTGAGTCGGGCGCGCTAGCCGATGGTGACTTCGAGCACCATCATCAGGGCGAAGCCGAAGATTGTGGAGAGCGTGGCAAGGTCGGTGTTGCCGCCGCGCTGCGACTCCGGAATCAGTTCTTCGACGATGACGAAGAGCATCGCGCCCGCAGAGAAGCCCAGGGCATAGGGCATCATGCCCTTGACCAGCACTACCGCGGCCGCACCGACTGCCGCGCCGACCGGCTCGACGGCCGCGGACAGGGAACCGTAGAAGAAGCTCTTGAGCCGCGACGTGCCTTCCCGGCGCAGGGGCAGGGCCACGGCCAGGCCCTCGGGGAAGTCCTGGATGGCCACGCCGAAGGCCAGCGTGAGCGCATGGGCGAGGTTGGCCGACGGGACGCCGGACGCCGCGGCCCCAAACGCAACGCCGATGGCCAAACCCTCGGGGATGTTGTGTAACGTGATGGCGAGCACGAGCAGGATGCTGCGATGCAGCGAAGACTTGACGCCCTCGGCTTCCTCGATAGGAAACCCGGAATGCAGGTGCGGGAGTACTTTGTCAATGCTCCAGAATACGACGCCGCCCGCGATAAGGCCGATGAGGGCGGGCCAGACCCGGCCGCCGCTCATCTGGACCGCGGGTTCGAGCAGGGACCAGAAGCAGACCGCGAGCATGATGCCCGCGGCGAAGCCCATCAGGGCGTCGAACAGCTTCCGGTTGAAGTCGCGCGTGAGGAAGACCGTGGTCGCGCCGAGGGCGGTGACGGCCCAGGCTGCGGTGGCGGCCAGAACCGCCGCCAGAATCGGGGACATCCCCTGAAGCAGGCTGGTCACGCCAAGTGCGGTCGGTTCGAGCTTCGAGCATTGGGCGGCATCGCTGCTAGCATAAGCGCAACCGGGCCGAAATCAAGGATGGGTGTTCGGAACGCGGTTCCTCCATTTGACGAAGTGATTCCCGGCTTCTATGCTTATCACACGCAACAGATAAACGCTGCTGAAATAGCTGCCGGGAAGCCAGTGACGGTCCTGAGCGTACGGCTGCTGCATTGGTTCGGCGAGAGTGGGTCATCGTAGGGAGGAATGATGGTAATTGACCAGGAAGTTGCCGGAAAGCTGGTGGGGTTCGGAGTGCCGCTCGTCACGATCTGGCTTCTGACCGGAATCGTGATTGCCGCGCTGTACCACCTGAGCCTCTATTACCTTGACGGCGAGTACCGAGACAAGGCCGAGATTTCGCTCGACCTCCTGGTCGGGATTCTGCGCGGCCTTGCCTACGTGCTGGTCTGGCCCGCAATCTTCTACTTCGACCGCACCGCGTTGTACCGCATCAAGATGCTGTTCCGATACATGGACCCGAAGCTGCGGATCGAAGATGACGAACTGGCCGGGTTCATTGCCGAGGGCCGGCGCCGGGTCAAGTTCAGGCGGGACACGCTCAGGAATGCGGAACTCGAAGAGCGCCGGGCACACGAACTCCTGACCGGCGAAGAGAAGTCCCGCTACCTGTTTGCCGTCCACGAGGGCAATTCCGTGCTCGACAAGATATGGCTGATGATGGCCGAAGGCACCGGCCCGGGTGGAGGCAGGCAGTTGGTGCGGATTTGGGGACGGAACGACCTGGCCGATGAGGTGCGGGAGAAGGCGCGGTGCGAGGTCGGGACCCGGACCCAGCGGCCGTGCGAGGAGTGCGGAACCGTAGCGCCGTTTGCCCGGGTCGAGTTGCCCGAGATGCTCTACTTGCGAGTGCAGGAACCGGACGGCAAGAAGACGATTGTCGAGGGCTGGGCCCTGCGCGGCAACTTCGCGGCGACGTTCCAACCTTGTCCGGAATGCGATGCGTCGCGGCTGGGCGTGACTGACGAAGTCACGACCTTTGGCCGGGCGTCGGAGGTCATCGCCGCGCTGAAGTCCGGGGTGACGATCCAGGAAGACCTGGCGACGTAGAGGCGGGCGTATGACTGAGGCGTTGAGGTAGCAGCGGTGGAGCAGCAGGTCGGCCCGGTCGGACCAGTCAGACGGGTCGGACTCGTAGGACGGGCGGCGGTGGTTCTGCTTGGGTTGGCTGTGGTCGCGGTCGGAATCTTCGCGGTCCGGCGCCTGACCGTGAAGCACCCGGTGTGCGGGCCGGAGGTTCCGTCGCCTGACTCAACCTACGTCGGGTCCGACAGCCTGGGCAAGGGTGAGATGCTGGCCGGCGTACTGGCGCGCTGGTGTGTGCCACAGGCGAGAATCGATGCGGTGCAGTCGGCACTGGCCAGGACCGACTTCAACTTCCGCAACATGCGGCCCGGAGACAACGTGTCGTTCGAGTACCGGGGAATGAGCATGACCGGCATCACGTACCGCAAAGACCCGGTCACGTCATACCCGGTGCGATTCGACTCGGCCGGCGCGACGGCGACCAAGGAAGTGAAACCGGTGGACACGGTGCGGGTCGTCGTGCGCGGGGCCGTCAAGGGTTCGCTCTGGAACTCGATGACCGGGCTGGGCGAGAGACCGGGGCTGGTCGTGAACTTCGCGGGAATCCTGAGCTACGAAGTGGACTTCCTGACCGAGACCAATGAGGGCGACTCGTTCGAGATTCTGCTCGACAAGTACTACGTCGACACCAGTTTCTACCGGGACGGCCAGGTCCGTGCGGTGCACTACAAGGGGCAGGCGGGCAACTTCTACGGTTTCTACTACCGCAGTCCTTCGGGCCACTATGACTTCTACAACGAGAAGGGGCAGTCCCTGCGGAAGAGCGTGCTCCGCTCGCCGCTGACATTCGCCAACGTCACCTCATCGTTCGGGATGCGGTTCCACCCGATAAGCCGGGTGTACCGCCAGCATCAGGGCGTTGACTACGGGGCGCCGCTCGGCACGCCGGTGAGCGCGATTGCCGACGGCACCGTGACGATGGCCCGGTGGAACGACGGGTACGGTAACTTCGTGCAGATACGTCACTCCGGAGGGCTGGTCTCGTGCTACGGGCACCTGTCGCGGTACGGCGCGGGCGCGAAAGCCGGCCGGAGCGTACGGCAGGGGCAGACGGTCGGCTATGTGGGCTCGACCGGGAACTCGACCGGGCCCCACCTGCACTTCGAGGTCCGGCAGAATGGCACGCCGGTCAATCCGCTCAAGGTGATTCCGCCGCGGGCTGAGCCGGTAGCAGGCAGGAACATGCCCGAGTTCAACGTGCTCAAAGCGTCGTATCTCGCGGACCTGGCGAGACCGGCAGGGCCGGTTGTCGCGGCTCCTGATTCCAGCAAAGAGAAGCGGGATCTCCCGTTCCCGCGCCCCAAAGCGACCGGGCTCTAGAGCTTCAGTTCCAGTTCCGCGTACCAGTTCCGGCCCGGAACCGGGTAGCCTTTCATCGCCTCGTATTGCCGGTTGAGCAGGTTGCGGATTCCGCCGCGCAGCGCGGTCTCCAATCGTCCGATGGTCGGCGTGAACGCGAGGCCGACATCGAGCACCATGAAGCCCGGGAGTGAATTTGTCCCGCTGGGCGGCAATGTGTCCGGCGTCGTGTACCTCTGGCCGGTGTAGCGGAGGTCACAGGTCAGTTGCGCCGGTCCCCAGTCGGCCCAGGGCGACAGCGCGAAGCCGAGTCGGGGCCGGTAGATGAGGTCCATGTCGTGCGAACGCGCCAGCATGTAGGTCGCATTGCCGATAACCCCTACGTGGCGGAAGGCGAGATTCACTTCGACTTCGCCCCCGGTGATGGTCGCGGTGTCGAGGTTCACCGGCCTGTAGACGTAGGCCGAATCCGGCTGCCACTGAATCAGGTCGGTGAGAAACGAGTGCCAGATTCCGAGGCGGCAGGAAAGGAACGAGGCGTATCTGGCTGACGCGTTGAAGTCGACGCTGGTCGCCCATTCCGGCTTCAGTTGCGGGTTGCCTTTGGTCCACGGGTCCTCCGGCCAGTAGAGTTCATTGAACGTCGGGGCGCGGAACGACCGGCCGGCAGAGGCGTAGAGGTCAAGCCAGGTCGGGCCGGAATAATCGAGCGTCAGTTTCGGGTTGACGACGCGGGTGTTGGGGCGG
>CAIVTL010000485.1 GCA_903908785.1 Caldifarciminota bacterium
CCCTTCAACCACTCATCTCACCAGGTACGACGCCTCCGGCAGCCTCGTCCTCTCCAACTCGGTCCGTACCTCGTCATTCGTCAACCGTGCTTCATCCACGCCCAACGACTGAACCAACATCACGAAACTCAAGTAGCGTTCTGCCGTCTCACCTCCCAGCCGCCCGCCCCCCGCGGGCGGCTTTCTCATGCGCACCCCGTACGGAAGGCCGCGCCATCTGGGCGCGGCCTCTCCGCACGAGCACTCAACGCAAGGGCGAGACAGGTTTTCGGTCTCCCGTTTGTCGACTCCACACTTCCGTATTCTGGTTTCCCGCTTCTGACTTCGCCCTCGCCCCTTGACTCTTCACATCTCGTTCATCCAGCCACCACCTGGCCGGTTTCCCCTTCCCCTTCGCAACTCGGCGCTCTCCGCGCCACTGCCGGTTCGGGACGGCCGGCCCTAGTCGCCGGCGCCGGAGAACTTGACCGAGACCTGGAGCATGTGTTCGTACACGTTCCGGTCAGGTACTTCGAAGTTGTAGGCCGCGTCCACCCAGAAACCATCCAGGTCAAGACCTAGCCCGGCGGTGACGCATCGGAGCGTGTCCGCGTAGCCCTCTGAACCTTTGTCCACGGCCTGCAGGTACCCGGCCCGGATGTGGGCCGCGCCGATGTTCACTTCGGCGCCGGCGTTGAGCGAGAGTCGGGTGTACTGCTCCCGGGTATCGGTATAGTTCATTCCCCACGTAGTACGTTGCACCTCGGCCCCGATGAACAGCACGGGCAACCGCAGGCCCAGACCGCCGCCGAGGTACAGGCTGTCGTAGGTGGAGCCGGCCACGTTGTCTTCATACGGGGTCGCCTTCATCCATGCCGCTTCGAGCCCGGCCGCGAGCGGGACGCCCGCCGGTTCGTACAGCGCGCGCATCCCGGCCGCAGGCGTAAGAGTCTTAGTCTGCATGACATCGGACCATGAATACGCGGCCTTGAGCCCGAGCTTGAGCGTATCGATGGGCTGAAGCACCAGTGCGCCCCGGCCCCGGGCGGCGTTGGAGTGAATGGTGGTATCGTAGAAGCTACCGGCCTTGACATGGTACATCGGGTGATAGTAGTCGACGCAGGCGCCGCCGCTCAGGAACGGGCCGGGCACGGCGAACCCGGCCCCGGCTTCATCTCCGAAGTACTGCGCGCTGCCCCCGTATTGGTTCCCCATGCCGTAGAACGCCACGGCCCGATAGCCGACATCTACGCCGCTGAGCCGGTTCGCGCCCTCGAACCCAAGTTCGGGCACATTGACGGTCGGTCCGCCATCGGCCTCGTAGTGTGACCAGCACCCTCGGGCGGCAAGGGCAAAGGAACCGTCGTTCTGGCGGATGTACCCGCCCGCCGGCCGGGATGGAAATATCTGGCTGCCGGGGTAGCCAAGCGCGCCGATTGGCACGATGTCCTGAAAGTCGACAGGCAAAGGTTGCCCGACCGCCCAGAGCGGAAACGGCGGCGAGTCGCCGCGAGGATGATAGCCCCAGCCGGACAGGAATGCCTCGGAAACCGTGTACCCGGTCGCGTTCTCTCCGGACATCCACGGCAGGCCGGTTCCTCGCCATACTGCTCCTCCGCGACCCTGCGCGCGGGCGGCGCGGCGCCAGTCAGCCCGGCCGGGTTCTCGCCGAAATCGTACAGGTCGATGCGGTGGACGTCCGACTCCAGCAGTGCAGACAGCCGGCCCATCCCCAGGTTTCTCAGGTCCTGCGCCGTAGCGATGACGACGATTGCCAGGACTCCGAGGGCTATGCGTAGAGACATGCAACCTCCTTTGTGTCGAGCACCAATTACTGAATTCCACACCCCGGACACTGAACCGCGAGCCCGGTGCCCGATTGCCCGATACCCTGCGGGCACGTACGGTCTGCTATCCCGTCACTACCTCTGCACCACCAGCTTCCGGGTTGCGGTCCAATCGCGCACTGTCATCCTTACAAGGTAGACCCCGGCCCCGACGCTCAGATTGAGGTCAACTGTACCGGTGCGCCCGGCGGCGAACGTTCGGGCACCGACTTCACGCCCGCCCGCGTCGAACACCCTGACCTCGGCCTGACCGGCAACGGGCAGGGAATAGAGGACGTGGATGAGGCCGGACCTGGCCGGGTTAGGACCAACGGTCATGGCGTTGGCAGTCAGAGAGGCTGCCTCGCTCATGACGCCCTCGCGCGGGACGGTTGGGTCCGGACTCATCACGGGCAGTTCGTGTTTCCAGAACTCAAAGGTGCCGGAGCCTTTCAGGGCGTAGAGAGTGCGGCCGTCTTCATAGTAGATGATGTCTGCGCCCGCCTTGACCTTCTTGCTCTTGCCGGACCGCCCTTGCTTCGGCAACGTGTCGAATTCGTACCAGCCGCCGCCCGGTGCGTAGATCCAGCACTCCTGCGTGCTGCCGCCCTTGAACGCTACAATCTCGCCGTTGGCCCACGTGCCGCAACCTCCGTCTTTTGACTTCTTGTTGCCGGTCGAGCCAGTGGTCGGCATGCCTCGGAGGGCCGAACTCCAGGTGTTGGTCGTGATATCGTAGGCGTAGAATTCGTGGTACTTAGCCTTGTGGGCGTAGATGGTGTGGTCCTGGTCCCAGACGAGGAACGAACCCTTGTCCCACTTGCCTTTTGCGCCGGGCGGGGCGTCGGGCAGCGCGTGCCAGGTGTCGCCGGCCGGGTCGTATCGCAGGAA
>CAIVTL010000486.1 GCA_903908785.1 Caldifarciminota bacterium
AGATACTCGCGCGCTGGCAGACTCTGGACCAGGCCATCGAGAATGATGAGCGGGTGCGACCTCATGCCGAGCTTGCACGGTTGAGCCGGGAGTTGGCGCAGCTCAGAACCGACGTTGACGTGCCGGCTGAGCTTGAGGACCTGAAGCGCGGCGTGCCGGACGCGGCCCTGCTGCAGGGTATCTTCACCGAGATGGAGTTCCGTGGGCTGGCGGCTGAGGTTGCGCCGGCAGCGGAAGTCAGGGTCGAGATTCTGGAGCTCGCGGGATTGGAGAGTCTTGCGAAGGCGGGCAGGTTCGGGGTGTGCCTGGAGCCGGGTCGGGGTCTGTGGGTGAGTTCAGGACCGGGCGCAGTCGCGCTGGTGCAGGATTCAGGTGTCCAGAAGGCAATGCTTTCGGACACTGGTCTGCTCAAGGTTGGATTCGATCTGAAGGAGCAGGTGAAGGCAGCGCATCTTGGCGGGCTGGACGTGCGCGGGCCTTTCTTTGACGTCGGGGTCGCGGCATGGCTTTCCGACCCGAACCGACGCACGTTCACGCCCGAGGAAGTGACCATGCAGGTGCTTGTCAGCCGCGTGCCGCCGCTGTCGAACGAGGCGCGTGCGGTCCATGCGCTGACCGTGTTCGGGGCACTTGAGCCGCACCTGCTCGCGATGGGACTGGGCAAGGTCGCGACTGAACTGGAGATGCCGCTGGTGCCGGTACTGGCGGCGATGGAGGAGCGGGGCTTCAAGGTGGACCTGGCCGGTTTGAGTCGGCTTGAGACGCAGTTGATGCAGGACCTGAAGGCAATTGAGCGACAGGTGTACCAACTGGCCGGGCATGAGTTCAATATCGGCTCGCCCAAGCAGCTTGGCGTGGTGCTATTCGAGGAGTTGAAGCTGGCGCGGGGAAAGCGGACCAAGACCGGCTACTCGACCAGCGTGGATGTCTTGAACGAGTTGGCTGCACAGAACCAGGTTGTGCGCGAGGTGCTGAAGTACCGCGAGCTGACCAAACTGTGCAACACGTACCTGGAACCGCTGCGCCTTGCCGCGCGCGAGCACACCCAACGGGTTCATGCGACATTCAACCAGACCGGCACCGCGACCGGCCGACTCTCATCGTCCGACCCGAATCTGCAGAACATCCCGATACGCACCGAACTGGGCAAGCGGATACGGAGCGCGTTTGTCGCCGAGCCCGGGAATGTGCTGGTCTCCGCCGACTACTCCCAGATTGAAATGCGGGTGCTGGCTCACTTGTCCGGCGACGAGCAGTTGGCCGAGGCGTTCAAACGGGGTGAGGACATCCACGCCTCGACTGCGGCGGCAATCCTGCGAAAGGACATCGCGGACGTGAAGTCTGAAGACCGGCGGCTGGCCAAGGTGGTGAACTACGGGCTGGTCTACGGCATGGGTGACTACGGGCTGTCGTCGCGGGCCGAGATTCCGATTGAGCAGGCGCGGGCGTTCCTCGATGAGTACATGGCAAGGTTCGCGGGTGTGGCCCGGTGGCGGGAGCAGACTGTCGAACAGGCGAAGCAATGCGGGTACGTGCGGACGATTTCCGGCCGGGTCCGGCCGACGCCCGGTATCGCCGATTCGAACCGGGCAGTGGCCGAGGCGACGAAACGGTACGCCATTAACGCGCCGGTGCAGGGCTCGGCCGCGGACATAATCAAGAGCGCGATGCTCCGGCTTGAGGAACGGCTGAGTGGTGGAGAGTTCGGAATCGGCATGATACTGCAGGTACACGACGAACTGGTCTTCGAGGTTCCGGAAGCGAAGCTGGAGGAGGCACGCGGGATGATTCGAACCGAGATGGAGAACGCGTGGAAGTTGTCCGTGCCGTTGGTCGTCGAGACCGGCGAGGGCCGGACGTGGGGAGAGGCGCATTAGGATGAAGGGGAGAAGGGGAAATGGCAAAGTGGGAGTCAGGCTACCCGTGAAGCGGCGCGTGATGTTTTGCTTCGGGACGAGGCCCGAGGCGATCAAGCTGGCACCGGTGATTCAGGAGCTGGCCGCGCATCCGGGCGAGCTCGAGCCGGTGGTGCTGGTGACCGCGCAACACCGGCAGATGCTGGACCAGGTCTTGCGCGTGTTCGATATCAAGCCGGACTATGACCTCGACGTGATGCGGCCCGGGCAGTCGCTGGCCGACGTGACTGTGGGCGTGCTGCGCGGGGTCGAGCGGGTGCTGCGGCGGGCCCGGCCCGATATGGTCATGGTACAGGGCGACACGACAAGCGCCCTCGCTGCGGCACTGGCCGCGTTCTACGAGCGGATTCCAGTGGGGCACGTTGAGGCTGGGCTCCGGACGAACGACAAGTACTCACCGTACCCGGAGGAGATGAACCGGCGACTGGTGAGCAGCCTTGCAGACTTGCACTTTGCGCCGACCCGCGCGGCAAAGGAGAACTTGCTCGGCGAGGGAGTGCCCCGGGGTCGCATTCACGTGACGGGGAACACTGTGGTAGACGCGCTCAAGGCGATACGCGGAAGCAAGGCGAAGTGGCGCGTGCCGGTGCTGGATAGAATTGTGCCGGAACAGCGCGTGATTCTGGTGACTGCCCACAGAAGGGAAAGCTTCGGGCCGGGGGTTGAGCGGATATGCCGCGCCCTGCGGATGATTGTTGAGCGGAATCCCGATGTCATGGTCGTCTACCCGGTCCATCTCAACCCGAACGTGCGAAGGCCCGTGCGGGCTATCCTGGGCAGAACGCCAAGGGTGCACCTGATCGAGCCGCTGGAGTACCTGCCGTTCGTCCGGCTGATGGAGCGTGCGTACCTCATCCTGACCGATTCGGGCGGAATCCAGGAGGAAGCTCCCGCGCTGGGCAAACCGGTGTTGGTGATGCGGGACAAGACGGAAAGACCAGAGGTAGTCGCGGCCGGAACGGCGAGACTCGTCGGTACCGACACCGACACGATTGTCTCGGTGACCGAGACGTTGCTACACTCGGCTGCTGCTTACCAGAGGATGGCGCGCGCCCGGAATCCGTTCGGCGACGGGCACGCCTCACGTCGAATCGCGGCTGCCCTGTGTCGCTTCTTCAGGGCCGCAGGCAATTGACTTTGGCCCTCAATTTCCTAGACTTCCAGCGTGAATAGAGTAGTCAAGTATCTAGGCGTCATTCTCAAGTGGCGCCGCCTCATATTTTGGAACACGGTAATCCTCACGGTCCTCGCCGTCACCGTTAGTCTGATTCTCCCCCCCCGTTACACTGCCACCGCTCAACTCCTGCCGCCGAGCGACGAGAGTGATGTGTTTGGCCTGACGAGTCTCCTGAGCGGAGGGGCCAGCAGCAGCCTGAGCAAGCTCAAAGCGGGGCTTTCCGGCATGACGACCTCATCGGATCTGACGACGGGAATCCTCAGTAGTAGAACCGTGATGCAGCACGTCGCCGAACGCTGCAGCATCGCCGAATACTACAGTATACGGAACCCCAGCCAGGAGAAG
>CAIVTL010000487.1 GCA_903908785.1 Caldifarciminota bacterium
CTACATATGCAGGAACGCGAATCGACCGCTCGCATATCGTCTCTTCGTCCATCGTCGGCCTCAGCGGCTTCTGTCCGGCAGTGCAGGGCTATGGCAGGGCGCATGTCTGTGTTCATGAGTGTACATACGTGGTTGTCGCCTCCGCGTCCGCACTTCTGCCTTCTGCTCTCTGTTCTCTGAATTCTGCATTATCCGTTGTCCGTGGTCTTGCTTCCGCCTCTTGGCTTGCCTCGGGGTCGTAGTTCTGAATTCTGCTCTCTGGTCTCTGGATTCTGAATTGTCCGGGCTCCATCGGTGCGCTACTTCTATGGTGTAGACTTCCACCCCGTCCTGTGGCATGATCTTCGCGTGCCGCATACCGAAAGGAGAAGCTATGCCTGGAACTGTGGTCGTGGAGTCCCTGTATCATCGAGAGCAGTTCGACGACTGGTTAGGCGGAGGAGAGTTGCGGGTCGGCTCCACGACCTGCCGCTGGAGCGCCTACAACAGCGGATACGGCTTCGGCTGGGAGATCGAACCCGTCGCCGAGGAACACGGTTGGTCTGACCTATCTGAAGAAGAAGCCGACAGAGCGATAGCCGCCATCGAGCGCGTCCTGGGGACGCACAGGTACGCATACTCCGTCTGAGCCAATACGCCAGACTCAGTTTTCAGTGGACGAAGGAAGAACACCTGTGAGCATACCTGAACGAGCCTTCATCTTTCTCACATTTGAGGGGTACACGTATCAGCCCGGTTCCGAGTCTGACATGCCGGACGTTGAGAACGTCCAGATGCTCGGAATCGCCTCCGGCCCACACGCCTCGGCTGCGTTCGGACGTCTGGCCGAAGAGAACCCGTGGCTGCGCGACACGACGTTCGACGAGGTCTACTGCTACGAGCTTGCCCGTGACTTCGCGGCCAGTCGGGCCGAGTTCAGCCTCGATGCTGCATACCAACGTCAGGGGGCGCAGACGTGATGCGGGTAGCCTTGGAACCCATCGTCACAACCGACTTCTACCAACCGGAGGAGTGGCGGCTGGCGCGCAGCGCGGCGCGCACGAACCGCACCAGCATCTACTCGTGGAAGACATCGGGGCGGGCCAACTGGCTGGAACGCGGATACTCCTGCGTGGACTGCCTCGGTCTTGTCGAACTGCCACAGGGTCTGCCGGACGAAGTCCCGATGCCCAATGACGGGCCTGCTTGACTATCCCCGTTCGCGGCGTAGATTAGACCGTGGCTAAGGCCCGCCCGGCAGTCGAGATCGTGCGGTCTCCGTGGCAGGGGACTCTGCTGGATGCCGCGTCCCGCACTCGTGAGAAACTCAGGATTGCCTCGCCATACATCAAGTCGGACGCAGCACGCTCCGTCTTGGGCGTCATTCCAAATGGTCTCCCGATTAGCATACTTACCGATTTTCACCTGCGAAGCTTCGAGGCGGGCGCATCCGACCTTGGGGCCTTTGACCTGCTGTTTGATCGCGGCGCAATAGTCCGTCACCGTGACAGGCTGCACGCGAAGATATACGTCTTCGACACCGAACAGGCAATCGTGACCTCCGGCAACCTGACGCCATCGGGCCTGTCGCGCAACGTGGAGTACGGCGTTGCCTTGCGCGACCCGGGTTTGGTCGAGCGCATCGCCAACGAGTTTGACTCCCTGTTCTCGGCCCGTCGCCAGACATCCTCCGTCACCAGCGAGATCATGACCGACGCCAGGGCGATTCTCGAACAGATTCCCCGCCGTGATCGCGGGACTGACAGACGACTGGCCGCTGCAAGCAGGCGGCTGCTCGAACGGGAACCAGAGACGGAAAGCAGGGTGTTCCAATCCGGCTCGGAGACGGTCCTCGCAGGACTGACAGGATGGAAACGAGAAGTGTTCAGGCTCCTGGACCAGCCTGAGCTGCCTGAGAGATTCGCCCTCGAAGATGCGTATCGCTTCGAGGCAGTTCTCGCGAGGAAGTTCCCGCAGAATGCGAACGTCAAACCCAAGATTCGGCAGACGTTGCAATACCTGAGAGACCTGGGGTTGCTGGAGTTCATCGGCAGGGGCGAGTACCGAAAACTATGGACCTCGTGACGTCGTTTGTCGAGGAGGCATCGTGAAGCACTACGTCTTTCTAACGATGGAGGGCTACACCTTTCAGCCGGAGTCCGAGGCGACGGAGCCGGACATCGAGAATGTCCAGATGCTCGGAGTCGCCTCTGGTGTGAACCAGCGGGATGCCTTCAGACGTCTGGTGACCGATAACCCGTGGCTGCGCGAGACGACGTTCGACGAGGTCTACTGCTACGAACTGGCCCCCGACTTCGCGGCCAGCCGGACCGAGTTCAGCCTCAAGGCCGAATACTGAAGGGCGCGCACAGACCTGCGCGGGTAATCATGGGTTGGCGGGGCCAAAAGGAACCAGATAGCAGAGGGATTCGAGAAGGTGGACTACCTGCTGAATCTGCATTTCGCCCGAAAGGGCCTCCTGGCCAAAGCGGTCAACCTGGCACTCGGAACCCAACATGCGCCGTCCGGCCGCGAGCTCCGGCCCGCCACTGGCAATCCTCAACTCACCAATCGTGGCCCGTTGCCGTAGGCCGTGAGCCGTAAGCCGTCGGCCGTCATGCCCGCAGATTTGACTTCCGGCCGCGATACTCCATAATCTCCGCGTGGATTTCGAACCCCGCCCGGCGTCTATGTGCGGAGAGTCGCGTACAACTCCCTTCCCTTTGTTGTTCGATTGTGCGTGCCCTACATGAACCCTGTTCTCCGCGGGCTCTTCGAAGTACGGATCAAGGCACTCGTGGAAGGTGAATTCCAGCAGTTCATCAACAGCCTGTATGTCCAACGCTACGGCGCGGGCTATGTTTCCATTCGGCCGAAGAAAGACAAGGGCTGTGACGGTATTCTGAATGAG
>CAIVTL010000488.1 GCA_903908785.1 Caldifarciminota bacterium
CCAGGAACCAGCCGTCGTACGAGGCACGCTTGACTCCAAGCAGCCCCAGCCAGTCATTGGTTTCCTCAAGCTTGCACCGGACCGTGTCCTGCCTCACCTCAAACTCTCGCGGCACCAGTCGCGAGCGCGCAGCCAACCCATAGTCGGCCAGCCGCGCCAGCCCGTCGTGCCCGACAAAGCTGACGCCCAGACCATCGAGGTCGAATCTGGCGCTGTCCGCGAACAGGCTGAGGATGCCGAGCCCCTGCTGCCGGCCGAACTTCCGGCAGAAATCCTGCACCACAATATCCGCACCACGCTGTCCGCCGGCCGGTCTCACCGCCAACCCGCACCCGGCGGCGCCCACAAGGCCGGCCATGACCAGCACCCCGGCCCACGGCAGTCTGACTCTTAGGCGCACCCCGAAGTTCTAGCGGCCATCGTCCCCATGTCAAGCGCCGCGCTCCCGGCCACCGTTCCCCGCTTGACAGACGGACTCCGCCGGCTATCCTCACCACCCATGGTCAAAGCCTGTATTCTCTTCGCTGCCGGAACCAACTGCGACCAGGAGTCGGCCTACGCCTTTGAACTGGTCGGCGCGGTGTCCGAAGTCGTCCACGTCAACCGGTTCCGCTCCGGCGAACGGAAGCTCAGCGACTTCCACATCCTGCTCGTGCCCGGCGGTTTCTCCTACGGTGACTACGTCGCCTCGGGTCGCATCTTCGCTAACGAACTCAAACACTTTCTCCGCGACCAGATTGAGCAGTTCATCGGCGACGGCAAACTGGTGCTCGGAATTTGCAACGGGTTCCAGGTCCTCGTCAAGTGCGGACTCCTGCCCGCCTTTGACCAGCCCTTCGAGCCGCAGACCGTGACGCTCGATACGAACGACTCCGGCCGGTACGAAGACCGCTGGGTGTACCTCAACGTCGAGGACTCGCCCGGCATCTTCACCCGCAACATCGAGTCGCCCCTCTACCTGCCGGTGGCGCACGCCGAAGGCAAGTTCCTGGCCGGCTCGGCCCAGGTGCTCGGACGCTTGAACGACAACCACCAGGTCTGCCTGCGCTACACTACCCCGAACGGTGAACCGGCAACGTTCCCCAGCAACCCCAACGGTTCCGAAGAGGACATCGCCGGTATCTGCGACCCGACGGGCCGCATCTTCGGCCTCATGCCTCATCCCGAGCGGTTCATCCGCCGCGAGCAGCATCCGCGCTGGCATCGGGAACAAGTGGCGACCCCGCACGGCATAGCCATATTCCAGAACGCGGTAGAATATGCGCGCAAGAACCTCTAGACGAAAGTCACAAGTCACAAGTCCGAAGTCCAAAGTCTGGACGCCGTCATTCGAAATCGGCCTTTGGGACCCCGGCCGGAAGTCGCGGCGTTCGGGGCCTGCCCCCAGCCGCCGGATTGAGCAGCATCCGATTCTGACGTTCGAGAACCGGGGCTCGGTGGGCTTCTTCTTCGAGGGGCGGGCAATGGCCGGACGGCAGGGCGAGACAATCGCCGCCGCACTCGCTGCCAACGGCGTCCGGCTCTTCCGCCATGCCGAGAAGACCGGCCGGCCCCGCGGCTTCTTCTGCGCGGTAGGCAAGTGCGCCTCGTGCCTGATGGTCGTTGACGGCCAACCCAATACCATGGTCTGCATGGAACCGCTGCGCGAAGGCGTGAAAGTAGAGCGCCAGAGCGGACGGGGAAAGCTAGCATGAGGGCCGAATAGTGCAGAAGTCAGAAACCAGAAATCAGAAGTCAGAACGGTCGGACCCTCTGCATTCTGGTATCTGCATTCTGAATTCTGACTTGTCATGAAGCAGACCGACCTTGCCATTGTCGGCGGCGGTCCGGCCGGGCTCTGCGCCGCCATCACGGCATCACGGCTCGGCGCCGAGGTCGTGCTGATTGACGACAGTGACCGGCTCGGGGGCCAGCTCGTCAAGCAGACCCACAAGTTCTTCGGGTCCAAGCGCCACTACTGCGGCACGCGCGGCATGGACATCGCAACCACGCTGGAGCAGGAACTCCGCGCCCTGCCCGCCGAAATCCTGTCTGGTACGTCTGTCGTGGGCTTGTACGGCGGCAGCGTGAGCGCTGAGCGGCGCGCTCTGCAGGAAACAAGGGTTCAAGGGTCCACGGGTTCAGGGGTTCAGGTTCCGGAATCCCAGAACCCCCGAACCCCTGAACCCCCGAACCCATTCCGCGGAGTCCTCGGCCTCGCCAGCCGCGACCGGTTCACCAAGCTCGGGTTCAAGTGCCTGATTGCGGCGACCGGCGCGGCTGAGAACAACGTCCTGTTTCAGAACAACGACCTGCCCGGCGTCTATGGGGCCGGCGCGGTACAGACCCTGATGAACGTGTATGGAGTCAAACCCGGCACGCGGGTCCTGATGGTCGGGTCGGGCAACATCGGCCTGATTGTCTCGTACCAGCTCATCCAGGCCGGCATTGAAGTCGCCGCGGTCGTCGAGGCCCTGCCCAAAATCGGCGGGTATCACGTCCATGCTGCCAAGCTCGCGCGCCTCGGCGTGCCGATTCTCACCTCGCACACAGTCCTGTCCGCGATGGGCAAGGAACAGGTTGAAGGAGCAGTCATCTGCCGTGTCGGCAAGGACTTAAAACCGGTTGCCCGGACTGCAAGGAAACTGAAGGTTGATACCATCTGCCTTGCCGTGGGCCTCACCCCGCTATCCGAACTACTCTGGCAGTCCGGGTGCAGCATGGTCTACGTTCCTGAGTTGGGCGGCCACGTTGCCTGGCACGACGAGAACATGCAGACGAGCCTTTGCCACGTCTACCTTGCCGGCGACGTCTCCGGTATCGAGGAAGCCTCAACCGCCATGCTCGAAGGTCGGGTTGCCGGCGCTCACGCCGCGATGCAGGTGCTCGGCCCGAACCCTGATGCCAAGCGCGTCCTCACCGAATCGCAGGCCGAACTCTGCGCCATCCGTAAGGGCCCGTTCGGCGACAAGGCCGCGTGCGGCAAGGCCCGGCTGGCCGAATGCGCGCCGGCGACGGGGACTGTCCCCGCACGGGGACTGTCCCCAAAACCGACCCTCTAGAATTTCAGGTAGAGAACCGCGACCACGGTCGCCATCCAAAGCACGACGTCGATAATCAACGGCACGTCGGTGAGCAGGACTCTTTCCGGCGCGCCGCCCATCTCTTTCCGGTACACCAGGTACAGATAGCGATAGACGCCGTACAGCATGAACGGCACGGTCAGCATCAGGTTGTGGGTTCCGAACTTGGCCACCGTCTCCGGCGCAATCGTATACAAGCAGTAGGCAATCACGGTCGCTGACGTAGCGACCGCCATCATCTGGTCGAGCAGGGCTTCCGAATACTTCTCCAGTACTGCCCGGTGCGCGGCCCCACCGCTCTCAAGGAAAAGCAACTCGTGCCGGCGCTTGGCCAGCGCGATAAACAACGCGCCGAGAATGGTACAGACGAAGAGCCACGACGAAATCGTGACGTGGACAAGGACCGTGCCGGCGACCGCGCGAAAAGCGAACCCGGCCGCGACCGTCATCACGTCGAGCACTACCATCTGCTTCAGCTTGAACGAATACGCCAGTTGCATCACGATATAGCCCAGCCCGATGACCCCGAATCGCCAGTCCAACGCCCATCCCCCAGCCAAAGCCAGCACGGCCGCGACCACGGCCGCAACCTTGGCCGCGCCCGGCTTCAGCCGGCCCGACGCTATCGGCCGGAACCGTTTCAACGGATGAAGCCGGTCGCTCGCCACGTCCGCGAGGTCGTTGATGATGTAGACCGCGCCGGACAGCAGGCAGAATGCGAAGAACCCGGCGAGCGAACGAAGGAAGTTCACGGGGTCGAACAGGTTGCGGGAGA
>CAIVTL010000489.1 GCA_903908785.1 Caldifarciminota bacterium
CCTCAGCTTGGCTCGGTCTGACTCTTAGGGCCCACTTACCACCACAGCATGTGCCATACCTATGTGCAATCATTGTGCCAGAAAGCATACGTCGGGGCGATTCGGCATAACCTATTACGTTACAACATTTTACACTAACCATGCCAAAATCAGCCCAGCAGCCAAAAAGGGCATGAAGCGTTATTATGCTGCCGCATTATACGGCAGTGGCGTAATCTAAAGGTTGTGCTCGGTCATCTTGCGGCGCAGCGTATCGCGGTGGATGCCGAGCAGTTCGGCGGCGTGGGTCTGGTTTTTGTTGGTTTGCTGGAGGGCTTCTTTGATTGCCTGCCGTTCGACGGTCCGGAGTTCGAGCGTGCCTACGGCGGTCTGAATCGGCTTGAGGTTCGGTGTCTGGGGTTGAGTGGGGGTCTGCGGTAAGTCCTGGTCCGGAAAGCCGGTCGTGGGGGTCTGGGCGCTGAGGAGGCGGGCCATGCCGAGGGCGGGCATGATGTGGCCGAGGCCGATGTCGGTGCTGCCGTCATACTGGGCGCGTTCGTAGGCGCGTTCGATGATGTTGCGGAGGGTGCGGACGTTGCCGTCCAGCAGGGAGTTGGCGCCGTCGATGTGTTGCTGGACTATTTGACGGATGAATTTGACCGCGGTGCGTTCGATTGCGAGCTGACGTTTATGCCTGGGGTTGGCGTTCATGGTCTGGATGATATAGGCGGCGATTTCGTGGATGTCGGATTCGACGTTCTCCGGGGGCTCGCTTTCCCAGCGTTCGCGGAGGGTAGGCACGGGGATGCAGTGCTGGACCAGCCGGGCGTAGAAGTCGGGGCGGAAGCGGGTCTGGAGTTCGGGTACGGTGCGGTTGGTGGCGGCGATGATTCTGATGTCGACGTGGAGTTCGCTGGAGCTGCCGATGCGTTTGATGCGGTGGTATTCCATGGCCCGGAGGAGTTTGACCTGGATTTCCTGGTCGATGTCGCCGATCTCGTCGAGGAAGACGGTGGAGCTTTGCGCCGTTTCGAGGATTCCGGCCCGTTCTCCGGCCGCGCCGGTGTAGGCGCCGCGCTGGTGTCCGAATAGTTCGTCTTCGATGAGGTTGGGGCTGAGCGCGGCCATGTTGATGGTGAGCGGGTTTTCGCGCGCCGTGTCGCCTTCGACGTAGCGGTAGCTGCAGCGGTGCAGGGCGTTGGCGACGAGTTCTTTGCCTACACCGGGACCGCCGAGGAGGAGTACGGTGGCGTCCGAGGGGCCGATGCGCTCGATTTCGTAAGCAAGAAAGGCCATCTTGCGCGCGCGGCCGATGACCATCTGGTGCTTGGCCGTCCAGTTGTGGCGCTGTTCGTCGCTGAGCGGGCGGATGGCGAGGGCATCAACGCTGGCGGCAATTTGGGGGTAGTACTGGTCTCCGACCGCGCTTTCCGGCACGAATGAGCAGAGGCCATATCCGGGGCGGATGATGAATTCCGAGAATTCGCTGGTCGATTCCATGCCGATGCGACAGGAGACGAATATCACCGGGGCGATGCGGTCGATGTTGTTCTGGCGGATGTAGCCGTAGATGAGAAACCCTTGCAGGGCTTTGATGTCGAGGGTGCGCTGGATGGGTTTGAGTATATCCGGGTAGTCGACGAGCTTGCGTTCGTCGGTGGTGTGGCTGAAGTCGACGTCCTGGATGATGAGGGCAACGAAGCGGGAGCGGTTGCGGTGGTACCATTGGCGGACTTCGGCGAAGCAGTCGAGGTGGTGGAATTCGAATTCGCGCGCGAGCCGGCCGTCGTCGTATTGGGCGATGTTCCGGACCAGGCTTTCGTAGCTGGTCGCCAGGTCGTCGACGACGAGGATGACGGGTTTGGTCATGGGGAGGAAAGTTGCGGGTTACGAGTTACGGGTTGCGAGTTGCGGAGGACGGAGGGGTGAGCGCGGGTCAATGGTTAGAGTGTAGAGGGTGGCCGGTCGGTAGTCAAGGAGTTGAAAACCGGGCCCGGGTCTCTTCCAGTACCGAGATGTAGTCGGTGACCTTGAGCCAGAGCTTTTCGTGGGGGCCGGCGCAGGGCGAGTCCGCCGCGGGAATTTCGATTGCCGGGCCGAGTTGGGCCGCGAGTTCGAGCAACTGGCTGGTGATGTGCGCGCGGGGATTGGAGAGCGGGATGACGCGCGGGCTGTCGGAGAGCAAC
This sequence comes from Caldifarciminota bacterium, assembly GCA_903908785.1. Classification (GTDB taxonomy): domain Bacteria; phylum Hydrothermota; class Tepidihabitantia; order Tepidihabitantales; family Tepidihabitantaceae; genus UBA2258. The sequence continues at coordinate 2,166 of CAIVTL010000489.1, forward strand.
CGGATGAGGAGGCGGCGGTTCCATTGGGTGTTGACCGTGTAGCTGAGGACGATGTCGGCCCACGTGCCGGCGTGGCGGATGTGGTCGAGGATGATGTGTTCCAGCGTGCCGCGCAGCTCGGGGTTGGAGAAGAGGCGGAAGCGGCGATAGTAGTCCGGGTATTCGTGGTTGACGGTGCAGATGAGCCTGATGCCCGGGCCGCGCTCGCGGTGGCGGAATTCTTCCTGGCTGAGCTCGAGCATCTCGAGGTCCCGGCCCCGGGGGGCGCTGCGGGCGGTCGTCGCGATGAAGTCGAGCAGGGCAAGGGTAGGTGTGGAGTCGATGAGGCGGGAGATGGCGCTTGTGTAGATTTCGCCGAGGGACGGGCCGGGTTCAGTTGCCAGGCGGGCAAGGTCGCGGTCGCGCGCCAGTCCGTGGCGGCGGCTGATTTCGATGAGCCGCTCGATGGCGGCCGGTGTGTTGCCTTTGGATATGAAGTTGTGGTCTGCCGCGATGAAGTCGGCGGCGAGGGCAACGCATACCGGCAGGGGTTTGTTTTCTATCTGCTGGCCGGGCGGGCCGCCATGGCGGCGGCGGACGGCAAGCACGCCCAGCCCGGCAGCGAGGCAGAGCGCGAGCAGCACGACGGCATAGGTAATATAGCCGCGGCGACGGGCCTCGAGCCGGTAGCGCTCTAGCAGGTGCGTCTCCGGGGCGGCCGCGCCCGGCCCGATTTCCGCGGTGAGCGCGTTCACCCGGCGGGCGGCGCGGATGACTTCGTTGCCGTCCCGGCCGAGCACGGCGTGCTGCAGGGCCTGCTGTGCCTGATCGAGCTCGCGGGCGAGGAGGCCGAGGTGGTTGGTGAATGCGTCAACCCGCCAGCGCGCGTCGGCGGCGGTGCGCAGGACGACGAGGTCGGGGAACGTGTCGTCGTCCAGCCGGAGCGGCAGCACGCGGAGGAGCCGGACCCCGCTGTAGCCCGGCGAGTTGCCGGTGGCGCCGGCGAGGTTCGGCGCGTAGATGCGGAAGTTCTCCGGGCCATAGCCGACGTTGACCAGCGCCATCGGCCAGTCCTTGAGCATGGCGAGTCCGTAGACTGCGCCGGCAAACGATGCACGATGAACGATGAGCGATGAACTCGGTCGGCCGAGCGCGGCGATGTAGCCGCCGCCCTGGCGGTTGTCGCCGGCAACGTATGCGGCCGCGCCCGCGGCGCAGACCGCGCGCGGCGCCCCGGGCAGGCCCGATGATGAGTCCGGTACGAACCGGCGCTCTTCGGCCCCGGTCTGGATGTCGACGTATCGCAGCGTGTCACCGGTAAGCACCAGCAGCACGGGGATCGAATCGAAAACGGCGCAGGCAACAATCGGCTTTGGGCTGCGGGTCTCCGTCCCCTGTCCTCCCGACCCCCGACCCCCGGCCCCGGACGGTGAGTCGGGCCACTGGCAGCGGAGCTCGCGGTTCTGCCGGGGGTGGACGATGGCCAGCCGCCGGCCGTCGAAGAAAATGAGTTCCGGAGTCCGGTCGTGGGCAAAGTCGAGGATGAGCGCGTCGAGCGGGATAAAGCCGGGCTGTAGCCGGGTCGCGTGCACCTGGTCGCTGCCGGCAACGACCAGCCAGGGTTCGCCCTGCTGCCAGACGCAGAGTTCGGGCCGGCCTTCGTACCAGTCGATGAAACTCAGACTGTCCACCCGGCGCAGTCCCGGCGCCGGGGTCTTCCACAGCGGCTGTCCCCGGCGGTTCCAGGCGATGATGTCGCTTGACCCGGCGCCCCGCACTGCCAGCAGCAGCGACGCGTTGGTCTCACCCGCGGCGTCGTCCGGAACTCCGGCTCCGCCCCCCACGCCAGGCAGGGCGACGAGCGCGGTTGTACCTTCAGGGGCGCGGCCGAGTTCAGTCAGGGTGTCGAGCCGGGACACGACCATGACCCGCCGGTCGGCGAGGAGCAGGAACAATTCCTCGGTGCCGCTTTCGGTGGGACGCGCCGCGGCGGAGATGACCGGTGACGTCAATGGCCGGGACCATTCCGGCGCGAGGAGGCCGGCGTAGACCGAAGTCACCAGGCAGCCGGCGACAAGCAGCAGGCGCAGCCCGGGCGACAACCGTCGCGCGTAGGTCATTTTGCCGCCGCCGGGTCGTGCCATTTGCGCCTTAACTGTAGCCCGCCGGTTTCGGCTGTCAACCCAATGCCGGGAAGCCCGCCTTGACTTTGGTTGCAACGCGGCTTGAATTATCATAGTGTTGAGCGTACGCGCGAGTGTGTTTGTGCTGCTGGCGGCCGGTTCTGCCATCGGAGGGCAGTCTCCGCAGCACTCCGATTCGGTCGCCGGGGCCGGGTTCTGGGGAAACGAAGTGCTGATTGACAGCGGCGCCGTCGTCGCCTTCGACGTGACGGCCGACACTGCCGGCGGCATCTGGGTGGCAATCGCCTACCCGGACCACGCAGTCGGGTTGTATTACTCGGACGACTTCGGCTCCTCCTGGCGCGGCCACTGGGCCATGCGCGCCGATTCGGCGGTCCGACAGTTGCAGTTGCTCTTCGGCCAGGGCGACTCATCGTTCCTGTACCTGTTCATGCTCCAGGCCGGGAACGGCGGGGACCTGTGGCTGGCGCGAATCCGGCCGGACTCGGCCGGGTTCAGTATCCTGCCCGTGGCGGTGGGCCCGGATACGGTTGACGACTTCTCGGTTACCCTCGACCGCGACCCCCACTACTACGTCTACTGCCTGTACGCGAACGAGCACCGCACCGGCCGCACCGGCACTTTCACCCGCTCGCTGGACTACGGCGCAACCTGGGAATCGGGAACCGACTGGTGGAACGCCTGGGACCCGTGCATCTCGCACACGACCGGCTCGACGATTCACTGCGCCTGGCGCTACGCGCTCAACGGCGACGAAATCCACTACTCCTACAACCGGCACTACGGCATGTCCGGCTACTGGTCAACCTACCGGACCGTGAGCGGCGAAGCCGACCAGTGCTTCGACCCGGTAGTCGTGCAGACCGACTCCAGCCCGGAATCGCAGGCATCGCTCTGGACCTTCTACACGGTCGGCCACCGCGACACGGCCATTCTCGACCTGCGGTACTCGGTCAGTTGGGACGGCGGCTGGGACTGGGCCCCGGGCGCGCCGTTCGGTGACCCGTTCCGCGACGAGCAGCAGGCCGACCTTGCCGCTGACCGGACCGGGGCCGGCGCGTATGTCAGCCTGTGCTACACCTGCCGCGGCCGGCAGTCCGGCGACTCGGCGTCGGTCTACTGGACGTGCGCCAATGCCTACAATCTCAACGACTGGCTGAAACCGGTCAAGGTCAGTCGGCACCCGGTCGCCAGGCTCACGCCCAGACTGGTCTACGCGCCGCACTCGCCGATGCGGCTGCCGGCCGTGCTCTACAGCCAGCAGACGGAAACCGGACCCTGGGGCGTCTGGTTTGCTGCGCCGTGGATGGATGCCGGGAACCCGACTACCGAGAAGGTGGAGGCAAAGGTTGAGGTTGAACCGAACCCGACTGCCGGCGCGGTCCGGGTCAGCGCGAACGTAACCATGCCGGGCAGCTATTCAGTTGCGGTGTATGATGCTGCCGGCCGCCTCGTGGTTGACCTGTTTCGGGGTCGGCTCGAGCCCGGCCCGCAGTCCTGGACGTGGGACCGGAACGCAAGAACCCACGCCCGCGTGCCTGCCGGCACCTACTTCGTGCGGCTCGTCGGCCCGGGTTTGAGTGCCGGGCGCCGACTGGTACTGCTCCGGAGCGAGTAGCGAATTGTGGAGGTAGAAGCAAAGTGCTAAGTGGAAGATCCCCTGTCGGGGCTTCGCCGTTTAAGCGAGTCTCAGGTCTGCTCAGATTGCTGGCCCTGCCCGCTGTCTTCCTGGTGCTGTCCGCGAGCCTGTGTCAGAAGAAACCGCCGGAACGGCAGTGGGAGCGCGGCGCATTCCAGTCGCTGCCCGCCAACACGCAGCTCTACCAGTTGCCGGCCGGCGTCTCTATCGTCCGGATTATCGGCGCCGACGATGTCACGCCGATGTCGGACCTGCCCCTGCTCATGACCATCCACAATAGCGGAGAGACAGACGTCGACGTCACCTTTCCGGCCGGGCTGGTCTTCGGGCCGTCGATCGCGGACTACCAGTACATGATACTGCTGCAGGACTGCCAGTTTACCGCCGTGTCCGGCGGCGACCGGGACGTCACGCTGCCGACATACTGCTGCAACACCGACCTCGACGAACCGGACGATGCGTCGCTCTACGCCATCATGGGACGGGAGTGGGACCGCGAGACCGAAGAACTGCTGAACCTGGTCGCGGACAAGTCGCTGTCCGGCGACGACGCGCTCGCTCTGACACAGGATGCCGTGTTTGAAATCACCGACGAGGCAGGTCTGACTGATTCGACCCGCACCAAGCTCGCGAACCTGCCGTGAGGAAGGAAGTTGCGAGAGGCGAGCCGCGAGAAGTAAGCCACGGACAGTTGCCAAGTGACAATCGGCAACCCCCGCAGGCGGTCATGCCGCCCATGTCCCGGCGCGCGATGGCGGCGCTGGGCTGGGACGAATGCGACGTCATCGTCGTTTCCGGCGATGCGTACGTTGACCACCCGTCGTTCGGCAGCGCGGTAATCGCGCGCGTCCTGCTCGACGCCGGGTTCCGCGTCGGCGTCATCGCTCAGCCGCGCTGGGCCGGCGCCGACGACTTCGCCGCGCTCGGCAAGCCGCGCCTCTTCTTTGGGGTCACGGCGGGCAACGTCGACTCACAGGTCGCCAACTACAGCCCGAGCCTCCAGCGCCGGCGCGAGGACGATTTCTCGCCCGGCGGCCGGCCGGGTCTGCGGCCGAACCGCGCCACGACCGTATACTGCAACCGGTTGCGGGAGGTTTTCCCCGGCGTGCCGCTGGTCATCGGCGGCATCGAGGCCAGCCTGCGCCGACTGGCTCACTACGACTACTGGGAGAACTCGGTACGGCGCTCCATCCTGCTCGATACGCGCGCCGACATTCTGCTCTACGGCATGGCGGAGCGCGGAATCGTTGATGTCGCCACCCGCCTGGCTATAGAAGAAGAGAAACCCCAAACCCCAAACTCTAAACTCCAAGTCCTGGACGGACTCCGCTGAAGCGTTGTGAACCTGAAAGAGCCGCCGCCGGACTCGGTCGTGCTGCCGTCCTACGAGGCGGTCAGCACTGATAAGGGCAAGTTCAACGCGGCATTCCGGCTCTGGCATCGCGAGGCGGACAACCCCGCCGGCAAGACCGTGGCGCAACCGCACGGCGACCGTTGGATTGTCCACTACCCGCCGCCGGAGCCGCTGTCGCCTGAGGAGCTCGACCGCGTCTACGACCTGCCGTATGCCCGCCGCGCCCACCCGGACTACAAGGAGAAGATTCCGGCGCTGGAAACCGTCCGGTTCTCGATAACGTCGCACCGCGGCTGTCTCGGTTCCTGCACCTTCTGCTCGCTCTCCGCGCACCAGGGCCGCATCATCCAGTGGCGCAGCCGGCGCTCGATGCTGGCGGAGGCGGCGCGGATTACCCGGCTCGAAGGGTTCCGCGGCCACATCACCGACATCGGTGGCCCGACCGCGAACATGTACGGCGCGACCTGCGCGAAGATGGCAAACGGCCGCGTCTGCCCCGACCGCGAATGCACCTGGCCGCAGCCCTGCCCGCGCCTGCGCCTCGCGGCCAAGGAGGAACTGGCCGTCCTCGAATCGGTACGCACCCTGCCCGGCGTGAAGAAAGTTTCCATCGGCACCGGCATCCGGTTCGACCTGCTCGACGACCAGCCATCCCTGCATTACCTCGAGCAACTCTGCCGCTACTACGTGTCGGGCCAGCTTCGCATCGCGCCCGAGCACGTCTCGCCGCGCGTCCTGCTCGCCATGCACAAGTCGTCTCACGCCTCGTACATGACATTCCGCCGCCGCTTCGCCGAGACTAACCGGCGCCTCGGCAAGAAGCAGTACCTGATTCCCTACTTCATCTCCGGCCATCCCGGCGCGACGGTTGACGACGCGCTGGAACTCGCCGAGTACCTCGTGCGCACGGAACGGCTCTTCATCCGCCAGGTCCAGCAATTCACGCCCCTGCCGATGACTGCGGCCGCCGCGGCCTGGCACACCGGCAAGGACCCGCTTACCGACCGACCGATGTACATTCCCCGCGACCCGAAAGAGATGAAACTCCAGCGCTCCCTGCTCCAGCTCCAGGAACCCAACAACTACATCTATGCCCAACGCGCACTCCTGAAACTGGGCCGTCACGACCTTCTCCGCCGACTCCAGTCCTTGAAACCCCTGCTGCGGCCGGAGCGACCCGGCCGCGCCTCGGCTTGACAATCTGTCCGATATGTCCTATAAGTCCTACATGTCCCGTTTCCCCTCCCGAAAGGACGCCATGAAGAACACTCTGCTCCGCGGCGCGATTGCGCTGGCCCTGCTGTTGCTGGCCTGCGACTTCCTGCCGACCGGCGAATTCGAACCGACCGGCACCCAGTTCAACATCAACCCGAACATCAATGTAATCTCGATTACCGGCAACCCGGACTTAAGCCCGAACGGCCCGTTCACGCTGGGCATGACCATCGTGTCGAAGACTTCGAGTTCCGCCAGCGACGCACTGCCGGCCGGGCTGCTGCTCAAACGCCGGGTCAACAGCACCCAGCACATGCTGCTCCTGAAACCGCAAGCCATTACCGCCGGCACCAGCAACAGCGTGGCAATACTCGGCACCTTCTGCTGCAACAAGTTCCGGGCATCACCCGACGTCGGCGACACCTTCGACATCGGCCCGGTAACCGACAACACCGACCTGCAGCGGTTAGTGAACCTTATGCAGCACAAAGACATCTCGAACGGAAGCAACATGTGGATGGTACAGCGCGCGGTGTATATGGTCACCGATTCGACCGGCCTGACCCAGGCCTACATAGATTCAATCAACGCCCTGCCCGCGGACACGACCGAGTAGTCGCCGGACGCGGTGAAAGTCGCAGGGGCGCGAAACCGCGCCCCTGCTCTCTTAAGAAACCCTGCCGGCTACTTCGTCACGACAACCTTTGTGGTCGTGCTCCCGGCCTCGGAAACGAGCCGGCAGAAGTAAGTCCCGGCCTCGACCTGCGCGAGGTTCCAGGACAGCCGGCCGCTGCCGGTCAGCTTGTCGGCTATGGTCTTCGTACGCCGGCCGTTCACGTCATACACCGCCAGCGCGCCGGTTCTGCCCGGCGGTATCGCGTAGCTGATTTCCGCACGATTCCGCGCCGGGTTGCTGCCCGTGACTGACTGCCGCAGCGGGGCGGACTTCGGCTCGGCAACGCCGGTGACGAGCGGCTCGCACAGGAAGTTGTCTACGTACCAGCCTTCAGCGACCGTGCCCGGGTCGGAGATGAACCGGAACGCAATCCGCAGGGTTTGGCCCGACCAGTCGGCGAGGGAAAACGTCTCATGCTCCCAGTTCGCGCTCGCACCATTGTAGTTGGCAAGCGGTACCCAGAACTTGGAGCCATTGTTCAATTCCGGCATGCAGTAGTCGTAGCCGACCTCGACGTTGTACCAGTGGTCGAACGAGAGCTGTGACGAGTCGCCGGACGTGAACCACGGGGTTACGAGCCGGGCGTCGTTCTCGTCGGTGTAGACCCAGGAACCTTCGGTCCCGCAGTACCAACTGTTCGACGGCGACTGGCTGCGGTGCGTAGTCTGGTGCCAGTTGTCACGCGTGCCCGAATGGGTCCAGCCATTCACGCCGCGCTCGATGTCGTCCGAGAACCCGCGATTGGTGCTGACGTACAGCGGGAAGCTCAACTCGGTCGCGTAGCCGCCCGCGCCGGTGACCGCGAGGTTCATCGTGGCCACGCTGTGGTTTTGATGGACGCTCGAAACGTGAATGGCGAAAGGCGTCTGCGCGTAGACGTCATGGCCCATCGCAATCGAGCCGAAGGACGCGCTTGGCGTCGTGACCGTTATTTCCGAGTCCGTGGTCGAGAGAATCGCGCTGACGCTTTCGGCCGGGCCCGACCCGCGGTTTGTGAGACCGATGGTCAGGTTGACGTCAGCGCCTGGTTCCGGGAACGCGTTCTGGTACCCCCGATACTCCAGCGCCGGGTCCTGGTATACCCCGACCCGCGCGCCCTGGTACATCGCCTTGCTCGAATTGTTCTGGACGAATACGATGAGCTCGCAGTTCCGCGCCACCCACGCCGGGTCGACAGTGAAATCGCGGCTCTTCGAAATCGAGTCGTTCGCCGGCACGGTTATCGCCTCGCCGGTCGCGTTGGGCAGCATGTTCCGCTCCACGTGGTGCACGCTGTCCAGTCCGTACCAGACGTAGTAAAGATGGTTCTCGCACAGCGCGACCTGCAACTGGCCGCTCACCGCACTTGAGGTTGTATTCTTCACTACGATTTCGAGCCGCCCCTGCCTCGTCGTCGAGTCATAGGTGCACTCAAGCCCGATGTCAAGCGGGCTGGTGACGGTCTTGTGCGCGTCGAAATACGCACGGTACGACGGGTACATCGTACCATAGGTCATCCCGCCGACGACCTCAAAGTTGCCGTCCAGTTTCACCGTCGGCGTGCCGCCCACGCCGTAGAAGCTGAACCGGGACGTGGCCGACGTATTGCCATACTGGTCGCCCGAGTGGTACCCGATTGTTACGACCGAATCAAACGCGGCTGACTGAAGTTCCCACAGCCCACGGGCTGCGCCGGGACAATACGGTCAGCCTGCGACCTTCGTAAACTCCTCGTTCACCATCACGCGCTGGGTCGCCAGCACGATGGCCGGCAGCAGGAGCGCCAGCAAGAACAGACGTTTCATCGATTCCTCCCTAGATAATAGCTAATTCCGGCTGGAGCCGGCGGCGCGGTAGTTCAGCGCTTTCTGGCGCGTCGCTTCAGCTCTACAAGAATGATAGTGCGGTCAACCCCGCCGGTCAAACCGCGCGGCCGGTCGCAACCCGGCGCCCGCGAGCCGCAATCCGTTTACCGCTCTCCGCCTCCCGTAGTCCGCCACGGCAAACTGACAACTCGGGTGCGGCAAAGCATCCCGCAAAGCTCGTTGTCGGGTCGGGTTGGTGCACGGGACCTGGTGGCGCTGGCGCCGGGGCGCCGCGGGGTCCGTGCAGCATCATGAAGACCCCGCCGTCCGGCGTGCAGGTGTCTGCCGCCAGCACAGCCACACCGCTTTGTCACCGCAGATGGAGGCGCGTGCGTCCCTGCCCAAGAACTCGTCGGTGGACTGCGGCAGTCATCGGTCGAGGTTGTCGGCTACCCCGTGGACCACACGAGCAATGCGCCTACAACAGATCCCCGCATGGTATGCCCCAGGTGACGCGGGACACTGCACCTTCATACGCCTCCGATTCCGGAGCAGGTGGACGGCAGCCGGACACGGAACCGCGGCATCTTGCCATACCGCATTGTGCCTACGAATCCGGCCGATGTCAGGCGGGCGCGCGGTCGCGGAGCGCCTGAGCTACCAGTTCCCGGTTGGCAGTTTGCAGTCGCGGCAATCCGACTCGGCGGCTCTTGGCGGCTATCTCATTCGCGGGTGGGCGGGCCGGTCAGGAACGCTCGCCGGTTGCCGATGCGGCGTTGGTTGGTATAATCCTCCGCCATGAAAGGAGCTGCGATGCCCGATGAGTTCAGGAGAATCGACCCGTACAAGCTGGCGGACAACGTCTTCAAGCTGATTGACAAGGACTGGATGCTCGTGACCGCGGGCACGCCCGAACGGTGGAACACGATGACGGCAAGCTGGGGTGGGCTCGGTGTCCTCTGGAACCGGCCGGTCGCGTTTGCCTTTGTCCGGCCCACGCGCTACACCTACGAGTTCATGGAGAAGAACGAACGGTTCACGCTCTCGTTCTTCGCGAAGCGGTACCGGAAGGCGCTGGTCTTCTGTGGTTCGAAGTCGGGCCGCGACTACGACAAGGCGAAGGAGACCGGGCTCGAGCCGGTGACGCCGTTCAAGGACGCGGTGACGTTCCGGCAGGCGCGACTCGTGCTCGTCTGCCGCAAGCTCTATACAACCGACTTCGACCCGGCGCGGTTTCTCGACCCGAAGATCGACGAGGTCTACCCACAGAAGGACTACCACCGCGTGTACGTCGGCGAGATCACCCGCTGTCTGGTGAGGGCCAAGTGAACGCCTGGCATACCCGTCACCCGGACAAGACCATTACCGACCCGGCCGAACTCGCCGCGGTCGTCGCGGGTCAGAAGTTTCTGACCCTCGCGCTCTGCGCGGAGGACCGGCCGTACCTCGTCACCATCAGCCACGTCTTCGTTGCGGAGCGCAACTGCTTCTACTTTCACTGCGCCCCGACCGGCCGGAAGATAGACCTCATTCGGGCCAACCCGCAGGTCTATGGCCAGGTTCTTGAGGACCACGGGTATCTGGCCGGCCAGTGCGACCACGCCTATCGCACCGTCCAGTTCGAAGGCACGGCCGAACTCGTTAACGACCCCGACGAGAAGCTGGCCGCCCTGCGCCGGTTGATAGAGTTCCTCGAACCCGACCCCGGCCCGGTCAAGGAACGCAACCTGAAAGCCGCGCGGCTCGACAGTGTCGCCATCGTCCGCGTGACCGTGACCAACTGGAGCGGCAAGAAGAGCGGGTAGAATAGCTTGACTAGTTCCAATCCTGCCATATGCTGAAGCGCGTGAGTCAGAAGACGATGCTGACACCGGTCCGGCCGGCGCCGGACCAAGAAACCGGCTCAGGCAACTGACCGCAAAGGTTAACCAATGTTGAAGACGTACTCCATTCGCGACAGCCGGATTGCTGAGGCCCCGGACGGGCCGATAATGGTCTATGTCGCGCCCGACGAGGCCGAGCGCCGGTTCCTTGTTGACTCCTGCCGGGTCGACGAGCACACCCTCGCCTCCGCGCTCGACCCGGACGAACTCGCCCGCCTCGAATTCGAGCCGGACCACATCGCGCTCATCTTCAAGCGGCCGCGCAACTACTCCGGCCGGGACGGCGCGATGTTCAAAGTTGCATCCTGCGGGGTCTTCCTGTTCCGCGACCGGCTGATTATCGTCCAGGCTGAAGAACTGTCGCTCTTTGAAGGGAAGCAGTTCCTCCGGGTGACGACCCTGCCCGAAGTCCTGCTCAAGCTCATCTACCGTTCCATCTTCCACTTCCTGGAGCACCTGCGGATAATAAACTCCATTTCGGCCGAGCTCGAACAGAAGATTAACCAGGCGATGGAAAACCGCCACCTCATTAACCTCTTCGGTCTGGAAAAGAGCCTCGTCTACTACGTCGCCTCAATCAACTCCAACGGCACGGTGATTGATAAGCTCAAGCTGAATGCCGGCAAGATCGGGTTTACTGCCGAGGAGGGAGAATTCCTCGACGACATTATCATCGAGAACTCCCAGTGCAACAAGCAGGCCGAAATCTACGCCAACATCCTTGCCGGCCTGATGGACGCGCGGGTCTCCATCGTCAGCAACAACCTGAACGTCCTCATCAAGACCCTGAATATCATCACCATCGGCATCATGGTGCCCACCCTGATTGTCTCGATATTCTCGATGAACGTCAAGCTGCCCATCAGCGAAGCCCATCCCATGGCGTTCTGGGCCATTATGGGCATGGCCGGGGTGGCGCTCGCAATCTTCATGTACTTCTGGTGGCGGAAGAAATGGTAGCCGCCGGTTCCGGACTTGACTGACGCCGCTGCCGGACTAAACTGCCCCATCGTGGAACACAGGCATATCCTTGTGGTCGAGGACGAACTCCCGACCCTGACCCTGTTGGAAAAGATACTGGTTGCCGCGGACTATCGCGTGACCGGGGCCCGGGACGGAATCGCCGCGCTCAAGGCCGCCCATGCCGACCCGCCCGACCTGGTCCTGCTCGACCTGATTATCCCGGGTATTGACGGCTACGGGGTTTGCGCATTGCTTAAGCGGGACAGCACGTTCCACGCGCCGGTCGCCGTCCTTTCGGGCCGGACCAACGAGAAGGACATCAAGGCCGCGTTCAATGCCGGCGCCGACGCGTTCATGGCCAAGCCGGTCGACCGCATGGCCCTGCTCGCCAAAATCTCAGAACTTCTTGCTACCCGGCCGCCGGCCGAGACGGAGGAATCAGCGTGACCCAAACCAGGGACCAGCTTCTCGCCGGGCTGAAAGAGGCAATCCTGACCGAGCAGACCGGCGTTCAGTTCTACACCGTTGCCGCGGCAAATACGACCGACGACAAGGGCCGGGAGGTCTTCCGACAACTGGCCCGGGACGAAGCCGAGCACCAACTCTGGCTGGGCCGGCAGTACGGACACCTGGTCAATAATACGCCCTGGGAGACGTTCAAACCGGCGCCGCATGCCGACCTGTCCGGGCCCAGCCCGATTTTCTCGGAAGGGCTAAGATCAAGGATCGGCGAAGCGCACTGGGAGATGACCGCGCTCTCGGTCGGGCTCGCGCTCGAAGAGGCGACGGTTATTCGATACCGGAAACTGGCTCAGGCTGCCGACCAGCCGGAGGTTCGGCGGTTCTTCGAGGAACTGGCG